>VGYV01000456.1 GCA_016872855.1 Planctomycetota bacterium | reverse complement strand
CCGACACGCCGCACTCCCAGACCCGCCTCCTCTTCCACATGAACCCCGACGGCACGGAGCAAATGGAGTACTACGGCAGCAACTCCTACTGGCCCAACGGCGTCTTCTACGCCCGCCCCATTCCCAACCGCCCGACAAAGGTCGTGGGCATTGTGACCGGCCACCACGGCGTGCCGCGCATGGGCGAACTCGTCATCTTCGACCCCGGCAAGGGCCGCCACGAGGCCAGTGGCGCCATCCAGCGCATCCCGGGCTACGGCAAACCCGTCGAGCGAGTCGTCCGCGACGCTCTTGTTGACGGCTCCTGGCCGAAGTTCCTCCACCCCTACCCCCTCAGCGAGAAGCACTTCCTCGTCTCCTGCAAACCCACGCCGCAGTCGCACTGGGGCCTCTACCTCGTTGACACCTTCGACAACATGCTCCTCCTCCACGAGGAACCGGGCTACGCAATCCTCGAGCCTGTGCCGCTCCAGAAGACCCTCAAGCCGCCCGTCATCCCCGACAAGGTGGACCCCAGGCGGAAGGACGCGATCGTGTACATGGTGGACATCTATCAGGGCGACGGGCTGAAGGGGGTGCCGCGCGGCTCCGTGAAGAAGCTGCGCATCTTCGCGTACCACTTCGCCTACCACGGCATGGGCGGACTGCTCGGCGTGGTGGGCATGGACGGCCCGTGGGACCCCAAGCGCATCGTGGGCACCGTGCCCGTTGAGACCGACGGCTCGGCTCTCTTCCGCGTGCCGGCCAACACGCCCATCGCCGTGCAGCCGCTCGATGCCGAGGGCAAGGCCCTCCAGCTCATGCGAAGCTGGATGACCGCGATGCCGGGCGAAGTGCTCTCATGCGTCGGCTGCCACGAGCGGCAAAACAGCTCGCCGCCCGCGAAACAGACGCTTGCCCAGTCCAAGCCGCCTGCCGAGATCGAGCCCTGGCGCGGTCCCGCTCGCGCCTTCAGCTACGCCCGCGAGGTCCAGCCAGTCATTGACAAGTACTGCATCGCCTGCCACGAGGGGACGAAGGCGGCTGACCTGCGGGGTGACCAGAAGCTCAAGGACTTCAGCCTCGTCACGCCCGGCAACGGCGGCGGCAACGCGGGGCGGTTCTCGGCCGGCTACGCCGAGCTGAGCCGCTACGTCCGCCGCAACGGCATCGAGGGCGACTACCACATGCTCACCCCCCTCGAGTTCCACGCCGACACCACCGAGCTGGTCCAGCTCCTCCGCAAGGGCCACTACGGCATCAAGCTCGACCGCGAGGCCTGGGACCGCCTCGTGACCTGGATTGACCTCAACACCCCCTTCTACGGCACGTGGACTGATATGGGCCACAACCCCGGAAAGCAGCGCCAGCGCCGCCTCGAGCTGGCCAAGCTCTACGCCAACCTCGACGACGACCCCGAGGCCGACGCCACCCTCCCCCCCGCCAAACTCGCCGACCCCACTCCCCCTCCCCTGTCTGCCATTCCGCATTCCGCGCTCCGCATTCCGCAATTGGACGGCTGGCCCTTCGACGCCGCCGAAGCCAAGAAAAGGCAATCTGCCGCTGGACCCGCCACAGAGCGCAAGGTCGAGCTTGCTCCCGGCATCGCAATGGAGCTTGTCCTCATCCCCGCCGGCGAGTTCCTCATGGGCGATGCGGCGGGCTCGCCCGACGAGCAACCTGTCCACCGCGTCAAGATCGAGCGTCCCTTCTGGATGGGCAAGTGCGAAGTCTCAAACGAGCAGTTCGCCCTCCACGACTCCGCCCACGACAGTCGCGTGGAGGACAAGAATACCTACCAGTTCGGCGTCCACGGCTACCCCTGCAACGAGCCCAAGCAGCCCGTCGTCCGCCTCTCCTGGGCCGAGGCCATGGCCTTCTGCGAATGGCTCTCGAAGAAGACCGGCGAGCACTTCACCCTGCCTACCGAGGCCCAGTGGGAGTGGGCCTGCCGCGCCGGCACCGCCACCCCCTTCTGGCACGGCGGCCTCGAGGCCGATTTCTCGAAGTGCGCCAACATGTCCGACGCCAAGATGCGCGAGTTCGCCTCGAACCCCTACACCGTCTGGGAGCCGCAGCGCAACGCCACGAAGTACGACGACTGGATTCCCAAGGACACGCGGTTCAACGACGGCCACCTCGTCGCCGCCCCCATCGGCAGCTACCAGCCCAACCCCTGGGGCCTGTGCGACATGCACGGCAACATGGCGGAGTGGACCCGCTCGGCTTACCGGCCCTATCCGACCGATCGGTCGGATCCGTCCGATCGGTCCGATCCCGCCGCCACACGCTACGTCGTGCGTGGCGGCTCCTGGCGCGACCGCCCCTATCGCTGCACCTCCGCCTATCGCCTCGCCTATCCCGCCTTCCAGCACCCCTACAACGTCACCTTCCGCGTCGTTTCTGAGGGCGAGCGCAAGGTGGTCGCCCGGACTCCAAACGACTGACCTCTCCTGCGGCCGGGAGAAGTGATGAAACCGGCTCCCGCCTTATGGCTGTCCGCCGCGTCCATCATCCCGGCTTGTTGCCGCGGGCCGGACCTCTCGAAGCTGCCCCCGCTTCCGCCGGGCCGGGTCATGGAGATCGGCGGCCACAAGCTATTCTTCAGGCAGACGGGGAGCGGCCCCGACGTGGTGCTGCTCCACGGGCTGGGCGACTCGAGCGTGGGATGGCAATTCGTCGAGCCGGAGCTGGTGAAGGCCGGCTACAGGGTGCTTGTGTGGGACGCCCTGGGCGCGGGGCAGTCGGCGAGGCCCGGCGGGCACCACTACGGCATCGAGGCCCACCTGGAGCGGCTCGAGAAGCTGCTGGATGCGCTGGGGGTGCGCAGGGCAGCGTTCGTCGGCCACAGCCTGGGAGGCTCAGTGGCGCTCTTCTTCGCCCAGAGGCACCCCGGCCGGGTGCGCGCTCTCTGCCTGGTTGACGCAGCGGCCTACCGCGAGGGTGTGATGGGCGGGCGCTGGTTCTGGAACGCGCCACTCCTCGCGGACATCGTGCTCGGCATCCTCCCCACGCGGGCGATCATCCGCATCGCACTCCGGCAGAACTTCCACGACAGGGCGAAGATCCCCGCCTCGCTCGAAGGCATGTACCTACGCGAGGCAACGGGCGGGCGCATCGCCGCCCTGATCGCCCAGCAACGCCAGCTTGTGCCCAAAGACCCCGAGAAATGGGAGCGAGGCCATCGCACAATCCGGGCGCCCACGCTCATCCTCTGGGGGCGGGAGGACAGGATGGTCCCCGTCGCCCAGGGCGAACGCCTCGCGAAGGAGATCGCGGGCGCCCGATTCGTCATCCTGCCCAACGTCGGCCACTCCTCGCCCCTCGAGGCTCCGCAGGCGCTCCTCGAGCACCTGCTTCCCTTCCTGAAGGAGTCCGGTTCCGAGTGACGGGCCCGGCCGCCAGGGTGGGCTCTCGCCGAAGGATGTGACCCTAGTTCTGGGGTCGTTGACCGACGGCCCGCGCGTGTGCCACGGCTGGCTTGCCCAGCCGTGTCTTCGGATCGAGCGCCGCTACAGCCCAAGAGCACGGTCGGCCAAGCCGACCGTGGCACATGGGTGGTGGGGTACAGAGTCCCGCCAGAACAGGGGCCAGACTCCGCGGCGAAGCCATGCTTGCCATCCCCGGCTGCCTTACGTATAATGGAGCGTGAGGGATACGTATCAGGAGAGGCCGCGATGACCAAGCTCACACTCAGCGTGGATGAAGAGGTGGTTGCCCAGGCCAAGCGCCTGGCGAAGGAGAACGGGCGCAGCGTATCGGCCATGTTCACCCAGTACGTGCGCGCGATGGCGCAGAGGAGGTCCAGACCTGTCCGCGGCGGCTACATCGCCCGCCAGGCCCTCGGCCTGCTCCACCTGCCGAAAGACCGCTCCTATCGAGACCTCCTGGTGGATGCTCTCAAGGAGAGGTACGGACTGCGATGATGGACGTGTTCGTTGACACAAACGTCCTGCTAGATGTGCTGGACGAGCGGGAGCCATTCTGCGAGGAAGCCTTCAAGGTCTGGACTCTAGCCGACGAGGGCCACATCCGAGCGTTCGTGTCCGCCATCAGTTTCACCAACATCTACTATCTGACCCGCAAGGACCGCGGCCGGGCTGAGGCCGACAGGGCGATGCGGTTGCTGCGCGACTCCTTCGAGCCGGTGCCGCTCGACGAGCCGCTGCTGAACCAGGCCATTGATAGCGGCCACGATGACCTTGAGGACGCGGTCCAGTTCTGCAGCGCCTTGCGCTGCGGGGCGGAATGCCTGGTCACGCGCAACCCCCAGCACTTCCCCAGCGAGGACATCAGCGTGCTGACCCCTGCGGAGTTCCTCGCAGCTTACTTCCCCGACGACACGAACACGTGAAAGGAGCCTCGCAATGGAGCAGCAAGCATCCGAGTTGACACCCCAGGACCTGGCCGAGGCCTGCGAGGCCGTCGAGCGGTTTCTCCAAGCCGCCCAGAGCGGCGACGAGGCAACGGTGCGCGAACTGTTCATCCTCGGCGAGGGGGAGAAGATGGACTTCGACAAGATGCACGCCTCGACGGTGAGCTACGAGCTGGGCGAGCCGCAGGCGGACGGCGAGCTGGCGGTGGTCGAGGCGAGAATCTCCGGGCCGGCGCCCGAGGGGGGCGGCGAGCCCGAGGTGCAGGCCATGCCCCTCACCCTCCGCCGCGTGGACGGCGCCTGGAAGGTGGACATGGGCGCCACGATCACGCGGCTGATGGGCTTCGACCTCGGTGAGGCGATGAGCCAGATGGCCGAGGGCCTGGGCAACGCCATGGCCAAGGGCATGGAAGCGGTTGCCGAGGGGTTCAGCGCCTTGGGCGAGCCCGAGGCGCCGCCCCAGATCGAGGACCCCAACTTCCGCCCCGCGCTCGACATGGCCCGCGGGATGAGCCTGCCGGCCTACAGGTCCGCAATATCCGAATCGCTCGGAAAGGACCTGGACATCGTGGTGGCCTGGGCCTCGATGCGCGGAAGCAGCGACGCCGTGATCCTCCTGGGGGGCTCCGTGCTCGCGCAGCTTGCCGAGGCTGTCCGCCTCGTGTGCGAGAGCGCTGAGGACCAGGAGAAGTTGCAGGCCGCGCTCGACCGCGTGGTCATCTGGCACGTCAAGACACCCGCCGTACGGCTCTGCACGCTCGATGCCGGGCAGTTGGACCTAGCTGTGTGCCTCGTCAACCCACCGGACGACGCGGACGCTCAGGGCTACTTCACGTCCGACGAGATCGCCGAGGTCTTGAGACAGGCCATCCAGTGAGGGCCGCTCTCCTTTCGCTCATCGCCACCTTAGTGTGGGGCCAGGCTGCCGCGGGCGAGGCCAGGAAGTACTGCTGGGCCGCGGAGCACGACGCTGCCCAGGCCCTCGCCGCGCGCGCGTGCCTCAGATAGCTTTCAGCGATTCGGCTCATTGGGGCGAAGACTGCCTGAAGGCAGGACTCCAAACCGGTCGCCCTCCTGGTTCGGAGTCCTGCCTTTAGGCAGTCCTGTACCCACTGAGAGCGCCGCCGAATCGCTGAAAGCTATCAAGCGCTTCTGAGCCCCAATGTCACATGGCCCGAAGGGTGCGGAAAAGCGCGCGGAAGAGGTCGGCGCCCTTGCGGCGGGCGCCCTGGACGCTGGCGAAGGCGTGGTTGATCTCGTAGAAGGGCACGAGTGTGCCGCAGGCGCGGGCGAGGTGGTAGGGCAGCATGTCGGGGCTGAGGATGCCCGGCCGCGAGCGCGCGGTGAGGCCCGTAGTGTCCCAGAACAGCGTGTCGCGGACCGCCTCGTAGGCGCGGAGGCGGTCGGGGGAGGCGTAGACTTCGGCGGGCCGCTCGAGGACGTAGCAGCCGTCGCACGGGCGCTCGGCGAAGCCGCGGGTGCCCAGGTAGCCGTGGAACTCGAGGTAGAGGCCGGGGCGCAGCTCGCCGGCCAGCCAGGCCCAGAGCAACTGGTCCTCAACGGCCTTCGGCGCCACGCCGTCGCTTGCCCCCGTGAAGTCCGTGCACGGGTTGATGTCCTGCATCGTCCAGCCATTGCGGCCGTGGACGTTGCCGTCCACGTTGATCATCGGCAGGAGCCACACGTCGGCCTCCTGGCGGATGGCCCGCGCCTCGGGGTGGGCGGAGAGGAGGAACTCGGCGATGCCACAGGCGGCGAGCGGCCCGCACTGCTCCGAGGGGTGTTGGCCGGCGAGGACGAAGGCCGTGAGCGGGTGGGCGCCCGTGGCGGGCACGTGGATGCGGGGGATGTCGCGCCCCTCGAAACTCGCACCAAGAGAGTCCACGACCGCGCCGCGTTGGGCAAGCCGTTCGGCCCAGGCGACGAGGCGCGAGTAGGGGAAGACGACGTTGCTGGCGGCGTAGAGCGAGCCGCCCGGCGGCACCACGACCTGGGTGGAAAGGCAGTCGGGGCCGTAGGATTCCACGCCGGGCCAGCGATGGGTGACGGGCAGCCAGTGGTCGAGGTCGCCCTCGCAGAACCAGAGGGGCGCGGGATAGTGGCCGAGCATGCCCACGCGCCCGTCGTCGCCGAGGGCGGGGTCGGGATAGATGTCGAGGCGGAGCATGCCGCCCGCGTCGCCGCCCTCGACCCGGACGCAGAAGTACTTGCAATAGGGCGCCTTCTCCCCCACCTCATCGAGGCGCCAGTGGCCGGGAGCGATCTCAGCGATGTTCTTCCCGTTCCCACACTCGAAGTCACTCGTCACGCGCATGGGCATCCTCGCTTGCTCCCCCCCGCCATTCTACCCGCCGCGCCCCTTGTTGCAAGCGGGCAATGAATAAAGGGACAGATACCTTTTTTCCTCTGGATATTTGGTATCTGTCCCTTTATTTCCGCTTGCAGGAGGCAGGCCGTTCCATGTAGAATCTGGGTGACACTTCAGCCGAATGAAGTGGAGGTTTGGAGTGCGGCCTTCAGGCCGTATCCTGCGCCCCAGATACGGGCTAAAGCCCGCACTCCGAACTCGGCGCGCCAT
>VGYV01000455.1 GCA_016872855.1 Planctomycetota bacterium | reverse complement strand
GAATGAAGTGGAGAGCCAACCGTCGCCCTCGGATGGCGCGCCGAGTTCGGAGTGCGGGCTTTAGCCCGTATCTGGGGCGCAGGATACGGCCTAAAGGCCGCACTCCAAACCTCCACTTCACTCGGCAGAAGTGTTACGAAGAAACGTGATGCGTGACCCGTGAGAGGAGTGAATGGCCAGGTGCCTCTCTTCGACTGCGGGTCACGCGTCACGGGTCACGGGTCCGGCAGAATGGCTCCATGCCGGCCAGTCCCTGCTGCGCCACACTATCGCCCGAAGCGCTGGGCGAGGATGGATTCGAGGAGGAGAAGGCCGAGGAGGAGGTAGGCGAGGGTGCGCCAGAGCTCGCCACTCTCGGCGGCGTCGGCGGGGGCGGAGCGGCGGACTCCGCCGCGCTGGTAGTCGAAGTCGAAGCCTGGCAAGAGCTTGCGGAGTTCGGCCTCGGTGAGGCGCCGCACGTCGCTCTCGCGGGAGGGGGTGTTGACGGCGAAGAAGTCCTGGCGGGGGGCCACAGCCGAGGGCGGCTGTGCCACATCCTTCACAGCCGGGGGCGGCTGTGCCATATCGGAAGAAAAGGTCAGTTCGTAGATGCCGGCGCGGTCGGTGTCGGGGTAGACGATGGCCATGAGGCCGCCCGTGGTGGTGGGCTGGAGGCTGAGGGGCTTGCTCTCGCCAGGGCGCAGGAGCGAGACGGGCTTGCCAAACTGGGCGGGGGAGACATAGCAGACCAGTGGCTCGCCGACGGTGAGGGTGCGGCTGGAGCCGGGGTCGCGGGCGACCTGGGTGAGGACTTCCTGCATCAGCGTGAGGTAGGCGGGCCAGGCGGGCATGTCGTTCCAGGCGTCGTCGGCGGTCGAGGCAAAGACGACGACGCGGCCCTTGTCGAGCGCGCCGTCCACGATGGCAGGGGCGCCGCCGTCGAAGCGGCAGACAACCCTGGCGTCGCGGGGCAGAGACGCCCCGCCCACAGCGCCCGCGCGGGGCAGAGACGCCCCGCCCACAATGCCCTCCAGACGGCAGTAGCGGAAGAAGAAGGGGGAGCCGAGGCGGATGATCTTCTGCTCGCGGAAGAGGCGAAGGAAGGGGTGGGTGCCCAAGTCGTCGCTGATGTGGACCGCCTGCTTGCGGTCGTTGGCGTCGCCCACGGGGTTGCCGAGGGAGCAGGGAAGCAGGCCCCGCCCGTCGCGATAGAGGACGCGGTTGTAGAAGGCGCGGTCCACCCGCTCGCCGAGGAAGACGAGGAGTGCGCCGCCGCGGCGGACGTAGCTCTCGAGGGTGGCAGCAGCGGGGTCGCTCAGCCGCTCGACATTGGCCAGGACCACGGCGTCGTAGCGGGGCAGGTCGGCCCCGCTCAGGCCCTCGACGGTGACGACCTCGGGCTGGAAGAGGGATAGGCCGGCGGCGTCGCCGGGGCGCAGGCTCCGGCGCAGGTAGTCGGTCTCGCCCGAGAATGCCTCGGTGCCCGGCTCGCCGTCCACGAGGAGGACGTTGACGCTCTCGCGGACGTCGAGAGCGAGGGAGCGGCGGTCGTCGCGGGGCAGGCTGTCGGCGTCCAGCTCGATGCTGGCGGTGTGGATGCCGGGCGAGCGGAAGGTGTGGCGGAACTCGATGGGGGCGGTGCCGCCGGGCGGGATCGCCCGCGCGGGGGTCTTCTGCTGGCGGAAGCCGTCCACCAGGAAGTGCACGCCGACGCCGCTGGCGGTGTCGGGGCCGAAGTTGGCGATTTCGGCCCGGAGGACGGTTTCGCCGCCGGCGACGACGAGTGCGCCCTCGGTGGCGAGCGAGGTCACGGCCAGGTTTGTGGGCGACTCCGGCCCAACGTCCACGACCACGAAGCGGCCGAGGCTGGCGAGGCGTTTGGCGCGCTCGGCGTCTTCCTGGGCCATTGTGCCGCCGGGGCCGAGCCAGCTCGCGCGCTGGAGGTCGGTGACGACGTAGACGTCCCTTGCGCCCTCCGGGGCGCGGGTGAGGATTTCCTCGGCGGCCTCGAGGGCGCGGGGCAGGCTGCTGCCGGCGTCCGAGAGGGGCAAGCGGTCGCGTGCCACGGCCGCGCGGGCGGCGTCAAGGTCGAAGCTCGGCTCCTGGACGATGGCCTTGCCGTGTCCGACTGCGGCGACGAGTGCCCACGTGTCGCCCTCGCGGAGGGAGCCCATCAGTTCCTCGGCGAAGGCCAGGCCGCGGTCGTAGGCCGTCAGCGAGCCGTCGCGGTAGCCCATGCTCATCGAGGTGTCGAAGACCAGAAGCGCGAAGCGGCGGCGTTCGGCCAGCGAGGCCAGGGCGCGGCGCCTGACGACCGGCCGTGCGATGATGAGGACGAGGAGCATGATGAGGAACACGCGGAGGGCCAGGAGGATGAGCTGCTCGATGCGGATGCGGCGGTTGTTCTTGCGGCTCGAGGCCAGCAGGAACTCCATCGCGGCCCACTCGACGACCTTGAACCGCCTGCGGTTGAGCAGGTGGATGATGATGGGGGCCGAGGCGAGGATGAGGCCCCAGAGGGCCAAGGGACTCACGAAGCTTGGCATGGGTCCTTGGGCTTCTTCGCTTTGTGGATTGCCAATTGCCGATTGCCGATTGCCGATTTCGGACAGGAACGGACCGATCCGGTTCTTTCAATCGGAAATCGGAAATCGGAAATCGGAAATCTCCTATCTCCGGGTCGTGGCCATCCGGGTGGCCAGGTAGCTTGAGAGCGCCACGTCGAGGGGCTGGGCAGTGCTGAGCTGCTGGTAGTCTATGCGGTTGGCCACGCACTCGTCGCGGACGCGGGAGCAGAAGGCGTTGAGTTCGGCCAGGTACTGGTCGCGGAGGGAGCGCGGCTCGGCGAAGAGCTGCGGATAGCCCTCCATCCCCTTGAAGAGCGTGAGCTGCTGGAAGGGAAACGTCAGCTCGTGCTCGTCGAGGACGTGGAAGACGATGACCTCGTGGCGGCGGTGGCGCAGGTGCTTGAGGCCGGTGAGCAACCGGTCGGCATTGGTGAAGAGGTCGGAGACGACGATGAGCATGCCGCGACGGCGCACCTGGCCGACCATGTACTGGAGCACCTCGCCCAGCTCGGTCCTGCCCGTGGGCTTGATGTTCTCGAGGGCGTCAATGAGCGCCAGGCGGTGGCCGGGGTTGCTGGAGTCGCAAATGAAGCGGCGGACGGCGTCGTCGAAGAGCGCGAGGCCGACGGAATCGCGCTGGGTGAGCATCAGGTAGGCGAGCGAGGCGGCGATGTAGGAGCCGTATTCGAGCTTCGAGACCGTGCCCGAGGCGTAGCGCATGGATTCGCTGATGTCCAGGAGCACGTAGCAGACGAGGTTGGTCTCCTCCTCGTACTCCTTGATGTAGTGGCGGTCGGAGCGGGCGTAGAGCTTCCAGTCGAGGCGGCGGAGGTCGTCGCCCGGGGCGTATTCGCGGTGCTGGGCGAACTCGACGCTGAAGCCGTGGAAGGGGCTCTTGTGAAGGCCTGAGATGAAGCCCTCGACAATGAGGCGGGCCTTGAGGTCCAGGTGCTCCAGCTTCGCCAGCACCTGGGGGTCGAGGTAGCGCCGCGCGTCGGTCGCCTTGTCCGCGGTGTCGGTGCTCATGCTCCCCATTGTACACAAAACGGCGGGGAAAGCATCCCCCAGTACAACGCCACACAATAATGGGACACTATGGCGAACGCTTCGATGCCTTGCTCCCGAAGGGAGCATAGTGGGTGGCCGGCGGCTTCAGCCGCCGGACGCGCGCCAGAACCGGAGAAGTCCCGAAGGGACGGCAGAAGCGTGTGGCGCAGAGCGTCCCTACGGGCTTCTGCCGTCCCTTCGGGACTGGGCCGTGCGTGCGCCGCGATCCGGCGGCTGAAGCCGCCGGCCACCCACTACTGTCCCTACGGGACTGTGGTTCTGTCCCCTTGTGTGTGGGGCGTTGTACTCAACGGCCCAGGAGGCCGACCATGAATGTGGTTGTGCGGCCCATGTCGAGGGCGATGGCAAAGAGGAGGGCCTGGAGGGCCTGCACGGCAACGAGGCGGATGAACAGGCGCTTCGGCTCGCGAGCCCGGGTCCACACGTAGTCCACGGCCCCCAGGATGAGCAGCGGGGTGAGGAAGAGCCAGAGGCGAGCTGTCTCGCCTCGGTTCATCCCCGCGAGATTGAGGAGCAACATGAGAGTGACGGGCGCGAGGAGGAACGCGCTCCGCCCGCGCAGCGAGCGATTGCGGAACGCGCCAACTGCCTCGCCGCCCCAACCGGCCAGGACAACGAGGCCCAGGCCGAAGCCGAGCGAGAGGGAGAACTCGAATGGCACCACGGCGACCCAGGGCCACCAGGTGCGGCCGGCTGCGGCGTTGAAGAGCGCGTTGTTACGAAGGCACATTCCGATGACGCGAAACGTCGGGTAGCCGAGCGACACCTGAAGGAGCGCGGCCAGGGTGAGGAAGGCCAGCGCCGCGGCGGCCGCGGGCCGCCAGTAGTCGCGTACCCCGTGCTTGGGGCCTGCGGCAAGCCAAGCCACGAGGAGCGTGAGACCCAGGCTCACAGCGGCCAGCCCGAAGCCGATGTGGAAGAGGCCGAGGGCGTAGAGCGCTGCCCCGAATGCCGCGCCCCAAGCCCAGCTTCGGCGCACGACGGCCCGCACGCCACAGCCCACGAGGAGGAGTGTGAAGACCGGATAGGCTTGGTCGAACGACGGGCTGAACAGGTGGGTGCCGGGCACGAGCGCCGTCAGCCCCGCCGCGATGAGCGACGGCACGGGCGGCCAGAGCGGCCGCACGGCGAAGTAGCAGGCCAGCGGGGCAAGCGAGGCGATGACGATGGTGAGGAAGGCGAGGCTCAGAGCCGTCGCCGCGGGACGGTTGTGGAGACAGCTTTCGTCCTCGGCCTGATTGAGCACTGTGGTTGAAGGCCAGTCGCGTTCGGCCCAGTCGGTGAGGGCGCGGGCAAGGCCAGGGAAGGCCCGGTAGAATCGCTCGATGCCCACGAAGGCCAGGATCGGCCCCGGAGGGTGGACCTGGGGATGGTGAATGTGGACCCAGTGAGGCGTGTTGGGAACTGGACTGACCTCGAGCCAGTGGACGTAGTTCGAGACGAACCGGCCCGCGTGGTCAACGTCGTTGGCCGCCACGGCGTATGAGCCTTCGGTATTCTGCCAGATGAAGGGCCACATCAGCTCGGCGCCGGTGTAGAGCTTGGGCAGGAGGGCCGTGCCGCCGTGGAGGAGCAGGCTGCCCAGGGTGAGCGCCCCGGCCGCCATCCACTCGGCCTTCCGCGTCGGCGGCCCGCTGCCGATGAGCGCGTAGGCCCAGCCGCCCAGGAGCGGCAGGGCCAGGAGGCCCAATAGAATCAGCGCTCCCCACGCCGGCGCCGGGCGATAGGGGTAGACGTACTGCCCCTCGACGCCCAGGGTGGGCCGCGCGGAGATGACCCAGACCACTGCGAGCGCGCTGGCGGCAAGGAGGAGGAGCGAGAGCAGCCGCTCAGCAGTGGGCTTGGTCAAGGGGACGGCTCCGTGGCGCGGCTTGCGGCGAGTTCGGAGTAGATGTCCTCAATGCCATTGGTCGAGGCTTGGAGGGTGAAGTGCTCGGCGACGCGGCGGCGGCCGGCCTCGCCGAGTCTCTGGGCGCGGGCGGGGTCGTTCACTAGGGCGAGGACGGCCTCGGCCAGGGCCGCGGTGTCCCCGAAGGGGACGAGGAGGCCGGTCTGGGCGTCCTGGACGATTTCGGGGACGGCGCCCGAGCGGAAGGCGACGACGGGGCGGCGGCAGGCCATTGCCTCGATGAGCACGCGCCCGAAGGGCTCGTTCTCCGAGCAGTTCACGACGACGTTCATCGCGCTCAGCGCGGCGAACGGGTCGTCGCGGTGGCCGACGAAGAGCACCTTGTCCTCGACCTTGAGCTTGGCGGCAATGGCCTTGAGGAGCGTGGGATAGTCGCTTCCCGGCGCGGCGTAGAGGGGCGCGCCGACGATGGGGAAGCGCGCGTCGGGCAGCCGCTTGGCGAGGCGGGCCGCCATGCCGAGGAACAGGTGCTGCCCCTTCCAGGGCAGGAGGCGGCCGAGGCAGCCGACGACGGGCGCGTCGGGCGCAAGGCCGAGTTCGCGGCGGAAGGTGGCGCCGGCGTCCTCCCCCGGCACGTCGGCGGGGTCGAGGCCGTTGGGGACGACGAACACCTTCGGGTCGTCGCCCAGGGCGCGGGCGATGAAGCGGGAGGGGGCGATGGCGACGGCGCAGCGGGCAAGGAGCCGCTTCTGCGCCCAGGGCTGCACGGCGTGGTCGCGCACGTGCCAGACAAGGGCGACGCCTTCGCTTGGCGCGACGCCGCTGGCAATGATGGCGGTGCGGAGGGTGTTGGCGTGGATGGCGTCGAAGCGCCCGCGGCGCACGATGCGCCGGAGCGTGCGGATGCCGCGCCAGAGTCGCCAGACCGCGAGCAGGCGGCTGCGCCCTCCGAGCTTGGCCACGGCGAGCGGCTGGACGGGGACGCCGAGGGCGCGGGCGCGGTCGGCGAGCGTGCCCGATGGGCAGGCGAGGGTGGGCGCGAAGCGCTCGCGGTCGAGCGTCTTCAGCAGGCCGAGCAGGCTCACCTCGGCCCCGCCGAGGTCGGTCGCGTGGTCGAGGAAGAGGACGTTCATCGCCTGGCGGCCCTCCGACGGGCGGGGTCAGTGGGCGGCGGCGAAGGCGGCAGCCTCGACGCCTCGGAGCAGCGCGTGGCGGTTGAGTTCGTAGAGCGCGGCCTTGGCGCCGGCCAGGGCCGAGCGCAGGTGGTCGAGGAGCCGGTCGAGGGGGAGAAGGGAGCGGACGTGGTTGTAGGCGCCGACCATGACCATGTTAGTGACGCGCACATCGCCCAGCTCGTTGGCGATCTGTGCCGCGGGCACGGCGACGAGGCGTCCCGGCACCGCGGCGGGCTCGGCCTTGACCATCGTGGAGTTCACCACGGCCAACCCGTCAGGGCGGAGGCTGGGGGCAAAGTAGTCCCACGAAATCTGGTTC
>VGYV01000454.1 GCA_016872855.1 Planctomycetota bacterium | reverse complement strand
CGGGGTGGCCGCTGAGGATGACCTCGGCGAGCTTGCTGGCGTGGGAGCCCCACTTCTTCGGCGTGATCTCCAGGATGTTCCACTCGTGGCCGTTGTAGGTGGGAATCCAGTTGACGTAGGGGCTGCCGGTCCGCCCCTGGTCCTTGCGGGCGAGCCACTCGTAGGACACGTTGAAGTAGTCCGTGCGGTCGCCCGTGAGGTCAATGCCTTTGGGAGGGACGCGGGGCACGGAGGCCCCGCCCACAGGGTCCGGACCAAGGGGGTTGTGGCACTTGGTGCAATGCTTGTCGAGGACGGGTTGGACGATTGAGGCGTAGTCGTAGCCCTTGACGCCCCACTCGGGGGAGACGAGTTCCTGGGGCGGGCGTGCGAGGGCGGGGAGGAGGCGGTCGCGCTGGGGCGGCTCGTGACGCTGTTCGTGGCAGCCGATGCAGCCCTGGACCTCGCCGGGCATGAGGGCGGTGTGGGAGCGCATGCGCTGGACGGCGCGGCCCTGGGCGTCGAGGGCGAGGAAGTAGATGGGCTGGCGGGCGGGGACGCGGAAGCAGGCCGAGCCGTCGGGCGCGACCTCGGCGAAGCCCCAGACCTTCTTCGGCACGTAGGTGGCGCCACAGGAGATGACGACGCGCTGGAAGTCGAAGAACGGGTTGTGGATGCCTGGGCTGGAGATGAGACTGCGGCGGATTTCCTGGACGACGGCGATCTGCTTCACCTCGCCGCGCTGGACATGGGGCTCGAGGCCGTTGTAGACGTCCTGGACGAACACGGTGGCCCACTGCTGCTGTTGCGGCTGGTCGCCGCCCTCGGGCGGGACGTACGGCGCGCGAACAGGGGGCTTCTGACGCGGGCGGAGGGGGCGGGGGTTGTAGAAGCCGATGGTGGTGGGCTTGAGCACGATGGCCTGCTCCTTCGCATCGTAGTCGCGAAGCAGGATCGTGCCGTCGTGCGACACGAGGAAGTAGGTGCCGTCCACGGGGTAGGGGGTCTGGTAGGGGCCGCGGGGGCCGTTGGAGCTGTGGGCGACGCCGCGGAGGCGGACTTCGGGGGTGACGTTGCGGATGGAGCCTTGCGAGTTGTCGCCGTTGGCTGGATGCACGATTCCGATTGCGCCGCGGCAGGAGCCGTTGTGGCCGGTGAGGGTGCACAGGATGGCGGTGGAGCCTGGGATGGCCTGCGGCTCGATGAAGCTGGCGGGGTCGAGCACGCGGTTGCCGAAGAAGCCCTGGAGCATCGTGCCGTCGGGGTTGATGGTCCACAGGCTCTGGATGGGGATGGCTGGGCGGTCCACGTATTCCCAGCGGCCGTAGATGATGCGGCCGTCGTTGGTCACGGCGGGGGTGAAGTCGTTGAGGTAGTTGGCCGAGATGCGCCGCTGGTCGGAGCCGTCGGCGTTCATCGTGTAGAGGATGCCCACGGGGGTGAAGAAGCAGTAGGCGGCCTGCGAGATGCGGCTTGAGAGGAAGACGATTCGCCCGTCGGGCAGCCAAGCGCCGTCGTAGTTGTAGTAGTCGCCCTTCGTGAGCTGCGTCAGGCCCGAGCCGTCCACGCCGATGGTGTAGAGCTGGTAGTAGGGGGAGCCTTTCTTGCGCCAACTGAAGAGAATGGTCTTAGCGTCGAAGGAGAGGTCGCAGCCGAGGATCTGCCCCTGGGCGGAGTCGAGGATCATTTGTGGGCGGGGCGTCTCTGCCCCGCGTTCCGTAAGGTCGGCGATGAAGATTCCGCCGCCGTCGCGCTGCCCCTCGCAGTGGTAGGTGTAGACGTGCGAGGCGTTGATGTGATGGCGCTGGATGACGAGCAGCTTGGAGAAGCCGAGCGAGCCCGCCTTGAGCTTGGCGACCAGGGCGGGCGAGTCCTCGATGGGCGGGGGCGGGGCGAAGGTGTCCTCCAGACTCGTCGGGGCCATGAACTTGCCGAGGGCCACGTCGGGCACGCTCTCCGCGAATGCCTGGATTTCGGACGCGCCTGGGTTGGGGCCGCCGTAGTGGTTGAGGAACCTGAGCGTCAGGCGTTGGAGCTTGGTCGGCGCGGGCAGCTTGATGCGCTGTCCGCCGTGGCCGGCCTTGAGCGTGCCCTTGGCCGCGGGCTTGGCCGACGCGCCGTCGAGGAACAACTCGTAGTCGCGCCAGTTCTCGCCCCACACCCAGCCCGTGCGGCCGTAGTAAACCAGTTCGGCGACCGTGACCGGCTCGGGCCACTCGAGCGTGAAGGTGACGCCGTTCGGGTGGTCGTTGCCCTTGGCGGCCCAGGCCCGGCCCACGTCGTCCTGGGCAATGGGCGCGGGAATCACGCCGTCGCAGGCCCGTGAGGCGGCGTATCGGGCGTCGAACTCGGACGACGCGGTGGCCTTGGCCTTGCGCGCCAGGTTCTCGGGCGCGGACGCCGCCCAGGCGGCGGAGCAGAGAGACAACACCACGGCAACGCGGGGTCCATCCAGTGCTTTGCGCATGCTAAACCCTCGCAGGTTCCTGTAGCGACAAGCGTCCCGCTTGTCGAGAGGTCGGAGAGGACCGCAAGCGGGACGCTTGCGGCTACGCTCCGTCAATCATTTCGGCGGCCCGGGCTCGAAGCGGATGCCCTCGATGGGCGAGCCGTCGGCATTGCGGAGCCGCACACAGGCGGCGAAGCCCATGTTGTTCTGCGTGACCTTCAGCAGGAAGTCGTTCGCGCCCTCCTTCAGCGTCGCCTGCGCCTTGTCCTGCCCCGCTACGATTGGACGCATGACGTTGTTGGAGTGAATCAGCTTGCCATTGACCCAGAGCTTGAAGCCGTCGTCCGTGCCGATCTCCAGGTTGGCCTTCATCTCCTTGGGCACGATGACGCGGGAGCGGATGTAGACGACGCACTGCTCGCCGTCGGCGACGGGCAACAGGTCGGCCTGCCAGGCGAGCGCGGGGTCGGCGGGGGGCGGGAGGGCCTTCCAGGCGACCTTCGCATCCGGCTGCTCGGGGGGGAAGGGCGTGTCGAAGAGCTGTGTGCACATCTTCCCCTGCTGACGGAAGGGGCCGGCGACCTGCCAGGCGGTGATGAAGCCCACGTGCTGGTCGAGGGCGTCGAGGGCCTTGCGGGCCTCAGCTCGGGCGGCGGGGCTGCCGTCGGCGGCGAGGCGGCCGAGGGCGGCCTTGGCCTCGGCTCGGTGGCTGCCGAGGAGCGCGGCGGCGATGCGGACAGTTGCCGCTTCGGCCTCGGCCCTCACCGCGGCGTCGGCGCACAGCGATTCGGCGAGCTTGAGCGCGCTCAGGTGCGGGACGTTGGCCAGTTCGGTGAGGCCCATCTTCTTGTCCTCGGGCCGCGTGGACGCGGCCATGCCCGCTTCGCACATCTTGAGGCGTTCGTCGAGCGGCTTGCCGGCGGTCAGGCCCACGAGGCGCCAGTAGCCGCGAAGCGCGAGGACGCGCTGAGTTGGCTCCGCCGCTTCCTTGGCGAGGCGCAGTAGATCAGGCGCGCCATCGAGTCCTGCGTTCTCGGCAAGCGTGCGGATGGCGGCGTCGCGGACCGCCGCCTGCTTGTCTTCGACAGCCGCGCGCAGTGCCTGAAGGACAGCGGGCGAATTGAGGCGGCCCACCGCGCGCAGGAGGGCGCAGCGAACGGGCACGACCGCCTCCTTCATCGCGGCCAGAATGGGCGCCGCGCAAGCGTCCGGCTTCTTGCTCCGCGAGCAGATGGCGGCGAGAGCCTTCTCAATGTCGTCGCTGTTGGGGTCTACGTCAGCCCCGGTGAGCAGGCGGACCAGCGGCTCGACGGCGGTCTCATCGCCGAGCTGTGCGAGCGAGCGGATGGCCGCGGCGTGGGCCGCCGCGCCACCCTCCCTCGCCATCTTCAGCAGGACCGGAATGGCCGCGGTGTCGCGGCGCGCGCCGAGCGCACGGATGAGTTCGGATTGGACGACGGGCTCGCCCTTCTCCAACTGGGTGGCGAGGGCCTCACGGACCCCTTTGCCCGTGATGCGGGCGAGGGCATCGCGGGCCGTCTCCTGCGCCGCTCCTTCCGCCTTCGCGGCGGCCTCAAGGAGGACGGACACGGCGGCCGGGTCGCCGAGAAAGCCGAGGGCATGGAGTGCGGCTACTCGGACCGCTGGCTCCGCGCTCTTGGTGGCCTCGATGATTGCAGCAGCGGCGGCGGCGGCGCCCCGCTGGCCCAACACCTCGATGAGGGCGACCTGCATCTTCGGGTCGGCCTTCGCAATCTGGGCTGCGGCGGCTTTCGTCGCCGCCTCGCCCTTCAGCTCGTGAAGGGCGTCAAGCGCGGCTCGCTGCGCCGCGCGGTCGTTGCCTGCCAGGCCGCTGGCGAGCAGCGGCACCGGGTCGTCGGCCGCGAGGATCATCCCCACCAACGCCGCGGTGCGGATGTGCTCGGGCTCGGCAGGCTGGTTGACCTCCTTGAAGAGGGCCGCTGCGCCGGGCTTGTCGCCAGCCCGGAGCAGATGGTCGGCGCACAGGAGCAGGCCATCGGCCAAGGCCGGCTTGGCCGCATCGGGGGCCTTGGGCCTCGCGGCCTTGAGCGCCGCGATGGCGTCGGGACCGCCAATCTTGCCCAGGGCGACCGCGGCGGCGGAGGCGACGTTCGCATCGGCGTCGGCGGCGAGGGGGGCGAGGAGCGGCACGGCCTCCTTGTCGCGGCGGTCGCCAATCGAGTCAATGATGCCCGCCTTCGTCAGCCCCGTGGCCTTCGGCACGGCGTCGCGGAGCGCGGCGGCGGCCTCGGGGTAGGGCATGGTCTCGAGGGCGTAGCGGGCCGAGTGGGCGGTCTCCTTGTCCGTCAGGCAGGCGGCGAGGGCTGGCACAGCCTTCACGGTGCCCGCGAACTTGAGCTTGCGGCAGGCCCAGGCTTTCTCATTCGAGGGCCGGTCGGACTTCAGGATGGCGATGAACCTGTCCTCCTCGGTCTCGGCGGCGGCCGCAGTAGACAGTGGACAGAGGACAGTGGACAGAAGGCAGAGGACAGAGGCCAGAAGGACCATGGCGGAAGGGAATGGCGCGAACCTGAGGGCGCGGCCAGCCCGCAGGGCGGCAGGGGGTAGCCACGGGCGTAAGCCCGTGGACGAGGGGCATACCCAAGCCCCAGCCCCCGCAGGGGGCGGCAGAGACCAGGGGAAAGAGGGCCGTCCAGACCCTCTGCCGCCCCCTGCGGGGGCTGTGCAAAGGGGGACGCCGTGTCCCACGGGCTTACGCCCGTGGCTAACCTCTGCCGCCCGCCGGGGCGGGCTGGGGCTGCGCCGACCCCGTGAGCTAAATGGCTCCCCGCGATTCCCGGTCGTTGTAGCCACAAGCGTCCCGCTTGTGGACCGTGCCGGGGCCATCGGCTGGCAAGCGGGACGCTTGCCGCTACAAGAGCGCCCGTGGTGCCCAGGGATCGAACGACCGGGAATCGTGGCGAGCCATTTAGCGACATTCAGGACAGAAGGCAGAGAACCGAAGGCAGACGACAGGCGCTGAGTCATGGGGGTTCCTCCCTTACACGCGCCAGGGTTCGCGGAAGGCTACGCCGAGGTAGCGGTTGGCCTCCTCGTCGCCGGGGAATTCCTCCTTCTGCGGGTCCCACTTGAGGGGCCGCCGCAGCAGGTTGGCGATGCCGCCGAGGAGGATGACGCTCATCGAGCGGCAGGCGATCTCCTCGTGGCAGATGGTCTTCTTCCGCGTGCGCACACAGTCGAGGAAGTTGCCCGAGTGGCTGTTGGCGTAGTAGACGCGGGCCTCGTCGGCGGCGATGGGCTGCGCGCCGATGGAGGCGGGCACGGTGAAGAAGGTGTCGCGGTCGGCGGTCACGCGCCCCTCGGTGCCGACGAAGCAGGCTCGCCCCGGCCCCCACTTCTCGCCTGGGTAGGGACAGGCGTAGAGCATCACGCCGCTCGCGTAGCGGAAGGCGAGCGTGCCCTTCTCGTGGAAAATCTCGACCGGCCCAGTGTCGTCGGCGCCGATGCCCCACTGCGCGATGTCGTAGTGGTGGGGCGACCAGTTGGTGTCGCCGCCGCAGCTCCCGAAGCCCATCTGCCCCGCCCCGAAGGGCGCCCAGCGGGCCGGGCCGAGGAAGAGGTCCCAATCGAAGTCCTCGGGCACGGGCTTGCCCTGGGCGCCGGGCGGGCCACCCTCGGGGAGGAAGCCCATGCCGCAACTGTTGTAGCCGTAGACCGTTTGCAGCTTGCCGATGCGGCCGCTGCGGACGATTTCGACGGCGAGGCGGAACTTGCCGCCGTACTCGGAGCGCTGCTGCGTGCCCGCCTGGTAGACGCGGCCGTAGCGGCGCACCGCGTCGGCCATCGCCCGCGCGCCGCGGATGGTGAGGGCGATGGGCTTCTCGCAATAGACGTCCTTGCCCGCCTTGGCGGCCATCGTGGACATCACCTCGTGCCAGTGCTCGGGCGTGCCGATGAGCACGGCATCAATGTCGGGGCGGGCCAACACGTCGCGGAAGTCCACGTAGGCCTGGCAGGCCTTGTAGCCGTCCTTGCCGAACTTGTTGGTGTAGTGGTCGTTCACGCGTTTCGTATAGCCGTCGCGTTTGCCGCGCGCCACATCGCACACGGCGAGGACTTGCACGTCGTCGCGGCCTAGATAGCCGCCTGGGAGATAGGTCCACGCCCCGCCGGCCAGGTGTCCGCCGCCCTGGCCGCCGACGCCGATGAAGCCCATCGTCACCCGGTCGCTGGGTGCAACCTTGCCCTCGGCCCCCAGCGCCGTTCGTGGCACCACCCACGGCGTAGCGATGGCCGTCGCCAGAGTCCTCAGTACGCTTCGCCTCGATGGCCGGCTGATTCGCTCCATACGCAGAGTCTCCCATTGGCCTGCAATGTACCCCCTCCCGCAGGGGTGGAGAATACCCTGATAGGCGCGTCGTGTCAAACGCGCTTCTCTTGCGTTGTAGGCATCCCCTGGGCGTCTGACGGTGGGTGCATGACAAAATAGCTTTCAGCGATTCGGCGGCGCCCTCACTGGGGACAAGACTGCCTAAAGGCAGGACTCCGAACCGGGAGCGCGGCTCGTTTGGAGTCCCGCCTT
>VGYV01000453.1 GCA_016872855.1 Planctomycetota bacterium | reverse complement strand
CAGGAGGTCCACCTTGGCATACTCGACATCGGTCCTCATCCCACACAGGTGCTGCCAGAGGCCGACATCGAGGAAGAGGGGTTTGAAGCGACGCGCAGCCCCCGTGGCCCCCAACGGCAAGCCGCCGGGGTTGGCCGACTGAACTCGTCTGATGAGCCGCGCGTAGCAGAGGATGTCGAATGCCTTTCGGATCAGCCTGCGGTCGTAGCCGTTCGCCAGCCGGGCATACTTGAGTTCGCTGCCCACCCTCCCAGCGGCGTCCCGAAGAACGGCCTCGATGCAAAGGGGGTCCACCTGCGGCGCGTACTTCGAAAACCCATCGCGGAAGCCCTCGACGATCTCCTTGTGGACATCGAAGCACTGTCGGACCGAGTGGGTGGCCGCATAGGCGGCCACGCTGCCCGGCATGCCGCCGACGAAGCAGTACTTCCGCAGTTGCTCCAAGGCGTGCTGGTGCACAACGTCGCTCGTCGCCTTGGGCGACCCGAGCACGAGCGCGGCGGTCGGCTCGGCGCCAATAGCCCAGAGGAACTCCACGAACGTCATCGGGTGCATCTCGAGGAACTGCACCCGTCCCACCGGAAAGGAGACCTCCCGAAAGGCGAGTTCCAGGAGGGAGCCCGCAGCGATGACATGGAGGTCTGGGCGCGCTTCATACAGGTAGCGCAGGGCCATGAGGGCGCGGGGGCACGCCTGAATCTCGTCGAGGAACAAGAGCGTGGAGCCGGGCTGAATCGTGGTGTCGGTGACGATCTCCAACTCGTGAAGAACGTGATCGGCATCAAGATCGCCCGCAAAGATGCGATGCCACCCTCGGTTCTTCTCGAGGTCCACCGTCACGAGCTTGGGAAAATGGTCCCGTCCGAGCTTCTCGATGGAGTATGTCTTCCCGACTTGGCGCGCTCCGCGAACCAAGAGCGGCTTCCGCCGGCCAGAATCCTTCCAGGCCAACAGCGAGCTGTCAGCAAGACGCTTCAAGCGGTCCGAGCCCCACCCCCCCGTTCCGTACCCAATACCCCTCTCTTTCCTGCGGACGATGTACCGAACTGCACCCTATTATGACTGGAGTCCGCCATGAAATCAAGGGTATTCGCGCGGAAACAAAAGGTGCCGCAGCCCAAAGCGCCGGCCGCTCCTCCCCCGGCCAAGAGGCTGTCGCAGGCTTCCGAGGGTCGAGAGGTCATCCCCTTGCGCCGCGCCACATCTCGTAGCCGTAGGGGGCGGCGGGGCCGGGGCTCTCGCCCTCCTTGTAGACGACCAGGAAGCTCATCTCCTCCCAGGGGACGAGGAGGCGGCGCTGGCCGTCGGGCGAGAGGGCCAGGTTGATCGTGTGGCGCCAGGTGCCGGTGTTGAAGTAGAGGCGCGGGCGGCCGTCCGCCATGTCGAGTGGCACGCGCGCCGCGCTGTGGGTATGGCCGTGGACGACATAGCGGACCGCTGGGCTGTGCGCGCGAAGCGCCTCCTGCGCGGCGGCGACGTGGGCATCGTCCCGGTCCCCCAGGACCTTTCGCGCCAGGGGGTTGCCCAGCATGGCCTCGGCCTGCCCGAGGCCCTCGTGGCGGATGAGCCGGAGCACCTCGGCGCCGGGCGGCACGCCGAAGCGGGCGGGGTCTATCGTCTGGAAGCTCGCCATCGCGGCGCGCCAAGCTCCGGCCAGTCCGTCGCGGACCCGCTCGTCGCGCACGCGCGTCAGGAGGCCGTGGAACCAGTCGGCCGTCGCCCACTTCGGCCGCACGTGGTCAACCTCCTGCACCTCCCGCAGCACCCACGCCTGGCCGTCGGGCAGGCCGTGGCCGCGCGCCCACTCGCGGAAACGAAGGACGAACCCGCACATGATGTGGACGGTGAAGGCGTCCGAGAGGCACGAGACGGTGCCCGCGACCTCGGCCATCACGGGGTCGAGGCGGTCGCCGTGCTCGGCGAAGACGCCGTAGTCGTGCCAGAGCCGCGAGGTGGGGAAGGGCTTGGCCGCATCGTGCTTGACGCGGAGGGCGGCGGCCAGGCGGCGGCGGGTCGAGGCGAAGGCGTTGGCGGCCCTGTCGTGGTTGCCTGGCAGATAGTAAACGGCCGTTGGGCGACCCAGGGCGCTGCCAAGCTGGGCGAAGAAGCCGAGTGCTTCGGCGTTTGCGGCAATCGTGGCGTCGAGGATGGCGCCCACGCGCGCCTCGAGCGCCGCGTCCGGCGTGTCCCACGGCATCGGCCCCGGCGGCTGCCAGGCCGCGGAACACACGAGGTCGAACACGTCGCCCAGCAACCCGACCTCGATGCTCTCGACCCGCGTGCCCGGCCGCTCCAGGATCGCCGCCAAGTGGTCCTGGAGCACGCGAAACGCATAGGCCGGGACATTCAGCGCGTCCACCGTCCCATCGCTGAAATGCGTGTCGCTGAAGAGAACGAGCATCGTAGAGGGCTCCCGCGGCTGCATGGCGGCGCAGGCCAGCTACCTCACGCCCCCGTCGGCGGCACTGGGATGGCACGGTCGGAGGACGCCCAGGCAGCGTACTTGAGCGCTTGCACGATGTCCCCGTCTTCGAGTTCGGGGTAGGCGGCGAGGATTTCCGCTCGGGTCATGCCGCTGGCCACCAGCTTGACGACGAAGGGGACGGTGATTCTGGTCCCTCGAACCGTCGGCTGGCCGAGACAGACAGCAGGGTCAATGGCAGTCCGATCCAGCATCGGCATCACTGGGCGCCTCCTTCACAGGCAGCATATCACGGCTCAATCAAACGGTCAACGCGCGGCTGAGAAGCAGCGCCTACCGCTCGTCCTCTGGGCGGCCGCTCACTCGGTCTCTACGCAGATGCGGTTCCCTTGGATGTCGAGCATCACCTTCTGGTTCTTCGTGAACCCGGATGCCCGCAAGACACGGGCGAGACTCGTCTTCTCGCCCCTTGAGTCAACCACGTCGCCGCAGATCCAGAAGTAGTCGTTCTTGGTGGTTGCTCTCAAGCCTCCATCGTACCACTGGCCACCAACGCGCAGGGAGATGGGCACACGGACTCCCACACTGATGGGCAAGTGGGCCGCGGCGGATCTGGCAATCCATATCTCCAGCCGCTCCAAGCCGTCTGCGTAGAACTGGCCCAGCGCTCGAATGGTTGCCGGCACCCTCCGCACCGTCGTGGACATGGGCGGAAGGCTTCCCGATGTGGTGCGCTCAGGTCCAGGTTGCTGGACTCGGGCAGAGGTGTGGGCCGGGCAGCGGGGACCGGGCGCCCGGCCACATGTCCAGAGCACCTTGTCAATCTTCCGCGGCGTCCACGTTCCTGTCCCGAATGAGCGGTTGTTGTCCGATGCCTTTCGCTGAAGGATGCCGATCAGCAGAACTGCATTCCTGGCCGTAAGTCTCTCGGGATTCATGCGCGCCAAGTCGGTTGACTCGCGCAGGCCACTGACTTGTCTCAACGCGTTGACGACGAACTGGTCCACTGTGCCGAAGGAGTGTGGGTACATGAGCGCGAGAAGGCCGGATGCCCCAGCCATACCAAGGCCTGGTATGGTTCTTGCCGCGGCCAGGCCCCCAGCAGTATCACTGGGATCGATGTTCAAGAGGCGTTCGCGTACGCGGTCAAGTTGGGCAAAGCCATTCGAGGCAGTGTACCGCTCCAGATGGCCTGTAGTAGCGGCGTAGCGGTTCGCGGCGGTGTACTTCCAGCGGAAGTACTCATCCTTCAGGAATTGGTACCAGTCTCGAGGGCTCATGCGCCGGATTCGTTCCAGGTTCAGGGCCTCTAGGCTGCGCTCCAGCTTCAGATTGCGCTCCAACACGAAGTCCCAGTACCGTTCGAGCGCTTGCTCCCACGCCTGAAGGTCACCCGTGTGCCAGAGCTTATCAATGTTCGTCATGATTCTGTGGCCCCTCGTTCAAGCATGTGGTGGCGCTGGAGAATGGCGGGCAACTCGGGACCTCACGGCGTTCTGCGCGGCTCGTACCGGTGTTCGGCCAGCCTCTTCCGCGCGATCTGAAGCTCTTCCTGGGTGAAAAGTGGGTGCCATTCGGGGTTCTCGACAATGAGCGCCTCCATAGTGAGGTGTAAGCAATCGCAGAAGTACAGGTCGGTAAAGCCATCCTGGCATCCGCTGCTATGGAGCAGGTCCTGTGCCGTTCGCCGGCCTCCGTTGGTCACCACCATCTCGTGGAACCGCCTTGCGCGGATGTTGCATTCCTTCAGCGCTCGCGTGTAAATCTCGATCATGGCCGCGGTGAAGCGTTTCTCAAGCTCTTGCAGGTCGTCTGGCATGATCGGACCTCCTTGTTGCTTCCGGGCTCCCTTTTCGCGTCCTTTCGCGTGTTTCGCGGGCGCGCTCTTCTCTCTTCGCGGGGCGGGGACGCCCCGCCTACAGGTCGCCGACACGGGCGGCGGGCTTGGGCAGGTCGCGGCGAATCTCGGACAGGCGGTAGCCGAAGCCGGGCCTGCCCTGAGCGGAGCCGAAGGGGCCGGAGAGGGTCGAGAGGTCCACGCAGCCGTCGCGGCGGCGGTAGAGGCCGGGGTGGACGGCCTCCTCGGGCAGCGAGGCGTCGGGGTAGAATTGCATCGCGTTGGTCTCCACGCCCATGATCGTGCCCGCGTGGGCGGCGAGGAGGCAATGGGGTATCTGCGCAAGCATCGGGTTCGTGAGGTCCTGGACCATGAGCGTCATGCCGTGGGCCTTGGCCCAGCACATCGTCAGCAGGGCGCCGGTCTGGGTCTTGCAGGTCTTGAGGGCGACGCCGGTCCAGCCCAGCTCGCGGCCGAGGCGGACGAGCCGCCAGTCGTGGGCGCTCTCGTCCATGAAGAGCGGCTTGCGGGCCGAGACGCTGTGGACATCAATCTGGTGCTTCTCCAGGTCGTAGGGGAAGGGCTGCTCGACGTAGAGGATCATCTGGTAGATGCGCGGCTGGTCGAGCATCAGGCGGTCGAGGATGTCGGTGACGTAGGCGGGGTCGGTCACGGTGCAGTTGAAGTCGGCGGTGAGCCACAGGGCGCCGCCCTGGATGGCGAGCTGGCCGACGCGAATGAGGCGGTCGTAGTCCCACGCGACATCGTTGCCGCGGAGTTTCACCTTCAGGCATGTCAGCCCGTCGCGGCGAATCCAGTCGGGCAGGAGCACGGGGTAGCCGTCGTTCGGCTCGGAGCCGGTCAACTCGTCGGGCGAGAGCAGGTCCTTCCCGCCCACGAGGTGCCAGGCGGGCAGGAGCACGGGCGGCTGAGGCACGAAGAAGTCGGCGGGATGCCGGCTGGCAAAGATCGGACCGATCCGACCGATCGGACCGACGGGAGCCGAGGCCGGCTCGAGATGGGCCGCGATGTCGCGGTTCATGAATTGCGCGGTGTAGGTCTGGTAGACGGGCAGCCCGTGGAGATTGCCATAGGCATCGTGGAGGGCGATGTCGAAGGCCGAGGCGCAGATGAGCGCGGCCAGCCACGGCATGGCCTCGGTGCGGCCGTGGTTGGCTTCGGCGAGGAGGCGGGGGAGCTCGGATTCGAGGAAGGCGTGGCCGAGCTCGATCGGGTGGCCGCTCTCGCGGAAGCTGGCCCAGGCTTTGGTGAGGGCGATGCAGAGGGCCTTCATCGCCTCGTGGCGTTCTTCGTAGGAGAGAGCGCTCGGCCAGGCCCACTGCACGCTCAGGGGGGTCTCCCCCCAGCCGTCGGCCACGCGGCCGGCGGCGTCGGCCACCCGCATCCGCACTCGGGCGCAGGTGACGTAGGTCGTCGTCTCCGGCCCGAACTTGAGCGGGACGCGGGTGTAGACGGAGAGGAAGAACAGTTCGGCGCCTATGGCGTGAATGTCGGTCGCTTTCGGCATCTGAGTCTCCGCAGGACGCGTGACCCGTGACGCATGATAGAGCAGCGCAGAGGAGCCCCTCTTCTCTCCTGGTCACGCGTCACGCGTCATTCCTTCACCAGGCCCCCGAGCAGCAGGATATAGCCGACCCGCAGCACGGTGCCATCGTAGCGCTTGGGGGCGAAGCCCTTCTGGTCGCGCACCTGCTTGAGCACGGGCTCGCGGTCAGGCTGCTCGGGGCTGACCTCGACGGTTAAGGTGTGCTCCCTGTCCTCCAGGCCCTCGGCGATGGGGAGCGTGGCCAGGCGGTGGCCGGTGCAGTACATGTCGAAGCGGGGCACGGTGCGGGCGACCTTGCCATCAACGGAACAGATGGTCTTCGCGCCATCGGGGCCGACCAGGTCGTAGAGTCTGGCGAGCGTGCCCTTGAAGCGGAAGGAGAGTCTTTCGCCGGGCTTCGTCGCCTCCCAGATGGCCGGCAGACGGTTGCCGAACGCCTTGCCGAGGCCCTGGTCGGCCGGGAGCTTCTTCCAGTCCTCCGAGAGCATCGAAGGCTCGATGGGCACCATCTTGGCGTTCTCCCAGTTGTCGGACCGAAGCGGCTCGGGCAGCTTGTGGGGGCCGGGCTTCGACGCTTTCTCGATCTCCTTCAGCGCGTCGGTGATCACCTGCGTGAACAGCTCGTGGCCGGCGTCGTTGGGGTGGCAGTCGTCGTGTGCGAAGACCATCTTGCCCTCGGGCGGCGTCTCCTTGGGCGGGAAGGGGAAGATGAGCTTGCCCGCCTTGTGCAGCTCGGCGACGCGCATGGCCATGTTGATCGAGGGGATGCCATAGTGGTCGGCGACCTTCTCGTGCGCTGTCGTCGAGCGGTTGCAGAAGCCCTTCTCGTAGTCGGGGATGAACGCCTTGTGAATGGTGTAGACGAAGCAGATGTCGGTCTCGGCGTTGGCCCGCCAGATTTGGCGGACAATGCCCTCCATCGTGCGGTAGATGGCGTCGGGCGCGGCCCCGCCGTCGTTGACCGCGAACTCCACGAACACGAAGTCGGGCTTGTGCGCCAGCACATCCTGCCCGCAGCGGAAGACGCCCAGGTCGGAGCCCGTGCCACCGATTGCCGCGTTGACTTCGGTGAACTTCACCTTGGGCCAGGACTGCTGAAACCACTTGAGGGTCTTGGGCCGCCAGCCGTTGGCCGCCGTGATGCTGCCGCCGAAGTAGGCGATCGTCACGGCCCCCTCGCCCTTGAG
>VGYV01000452.1 GCA_016872855.1 Planctomycetota bacterium | reverse complement strand
CATCTCGAAGCGGGTGGTCTCCTTCTGCACGATCTCGGGCTTGTCGAGCACCTTGCGGAGCTTGGGATAGAGGTCCTTGCCCTTCCGCGTGAGTTCGAGGAACCAGGCCTGGTGGTTGATGCCGGCGACCCAGTAGTCCACCTCCTCGCGTGGGATGCCGAGCCAGCCGGCGATCTGGTGGGCCGTGCCCTGCACGCTGTGGCACAGGCCGACCGTCTGCACCTCGGGCACCGCGGCGTTCACGCCCCACATGAGCATGGACATGGGGTTGGTGTAGTTGAGCAGGAGCGCGTTGGGGCACAGGTCGGCCATGTCGGCCGCGATGTCGGCCATCACGGGGATGGTGCGGAGCGCGCGGAAGACCCCGCCCACGCCATAGGAGTCGCCGATGCACTGGTCAACCCCATACTTGAGCGGGATGTTGATGTCGTGCTGGAAGACGTCAATGCCGGCGACCAGGATCGTCGTGATGACGAAGTCTGCCCCTTCGAGCGCCTTTCGGCGATTCGTCGTCGCGGAGTGCTTTGCGGGGGCCTTCATTTCCTCGATGATGCGCCCCGCGATGCGGTCCATGTAGCCCAGCCGCACCGTATCAATATCCATCAGCGCGAACTCCGTGTCGCGCAGCGCGGGACAGTTCAGCAGGTCAATCATCAGCCGCCGCGAGAAGCCCAGGCTCCCCGCCCCAATGAACGCAATCTTCGCCATGCAGCCTTCTCCTGAGGGGAAGTGAGCGACCAGACAGGGGACAATGGATACCACAGCGGGGGGGGCCGTGTCAACTGCCGCTCCGGCAGAAGCCGAAGCCGTGGGACGGGTGGAACCCGTGGGACCTGTCAGACGGGTGGGGAGTGGCCGCCCCACAGGTCCCACCCGTCCCACGGGTCCCACCGGTCCCACAAGTCCTGCGCCAGCGGCCGCCATCGGTAGGGCGTGCATCGTTGAACGCGGGATGAATAGGGGCGCGCCCTCAGCAAGGGGATTCCGCGTGCAAGCATGCACGCCCTACCAGAGGAGGGATCACGCGCCGCGGGCGCGGCGCCGCCGGCGGGCCAGGGCCGCCACGCCGCCGAGGAGGAGGGCCATCGTGGCCGGCTCGGGGATCGCATCCTGCCGAATGTTCGCAATCCACGCCTCCGTCTGCCCGCTGGGGTTGATGCCGTAGCCAGCGAAGACCTGGCCATCGGCCGATACGCCTCCGGCATAGGTGAGGGTCCAGCCTGCCAACGATAGCCCATAATCACTCACCAGCACATCGTAGAGCTGGCGCATCCCGTCGGATTGCGTCCACCGGAACGCCTCGTACCCCGAGGGGGTGGTGCTGCTATGCCCCACAACGACCGAGCCGTCCGACGAGACCCCGTAGGCCACGCTGCTGAACGGGCCGTCAGGTAGTTCTCCGAGGCCGACCATGCCCCCGGCCTGCGTCCAGCGGAATGCCTCCCACCCCGAGTCGGAGGTGCCTTGCCCCACAACGACGGAGCCGTCTGATGACACGCCGTAGGCGGCACTTCCGAACTCCCCGCCCGGAAGGTCGCCCAGTCCCACCATGCCCCCGGCCTGGGTCCAGTGGAACGCCTCCCAGCCCGAGTCCGAGCTGCTCTCCCCCACGACGACGGAGCCGTTCGCCGAGACGTCCCAGGCGCGGCTATCGGGATAGCCGCCCGAGAGGTCGCCAAGACCCGCCATGCCCCCGGCCTGGGTCCAGCGGAACGCTTCGCTTCCTAACGCCGCAGAGCCGTAGCCCACAACCACGGAGCCATCCGCTGACACGCCATGTGCATCACTAACGAACAAGCCGCCAGGGAGGTCGCCGAGACCTGCCATGCCCCCGGCCTGGGTCCAGCGGAAGGCCTCGTAGCCCGAGGTCGAGCGGGCCTGGCCCACCACGACGGAGCCCCCCGCCGAGAGGGCGAAGGCTGAACTCTCGAAGGTGCCCCCTGGCAGGTCTCCGAGGCCCACCATGCCCCCGGCCTGGGTCCAGCGGAACGCCTCCCTGCCGGAGGCTGAGTAGCTGTTGCCCACAACGACCGTACCGTCCGACGAGACGGAGAAAGCAAAGCTCCTGTAGATCCCACCGGGCAGGTCGCCCAGGCCCTGGAAGAAGGGGACGGCTGCCGCCCAGGGGGCCGCTGCGGCGAGAGCAATCGCCAGAAGGGGAGCCAGGAATGTGTGTCTTGAAGCCGTGCCGTGCGCCATCGTTCGGGCCTCCTCGATGCGCTACCCGGTCGCACGCCCCAGTGGCGCCGCCTATTGTACGGGGGGGGTACTTTGTCAAGCGCATTTTGCGGGCAGATGCACTGGCGGCGCGGGGCTCCCATCCTTCGCGTCGGAGGACCGCCAACCTCTCCCTTGGGGAGAGGTCGCCCGCCAGAGGCGGGCGGGTGAGGGTGCCTTGTCCGGCGTCCGCGGCGAGGCAAGCACCCTCACCCCAGCCCTCTCCCCGAGGGAGAGGGAGCCAAAGCACCCTCACCCCAGCCCTCTCCCCGAGGGAGAGGGAGCCAAAGCACCCTCACCCCAGCCCTCTCCCCGAGGGAGAGGGGGCCAAAGCATCCTCACCCCAGCCCTCTCCCCGAGGGAGAGGGGGCCAACGCACCCTCACCCCAGCCCTCTCCCCGGGGGAGAGGGGGGAGGGCCTCCCCCTCGCGGGGCGTCGTGGGGTGCGCTGTGGTCGCGATAGATGATCAAACCCAGGGGGAGAGAGGTTGATCATCTATTGACAGAGCGTGGCCCAAGCCTTTGGTGTACAGACACTTCGGTGCGTTGCTATAGATGATCAAGGGGGCTGCGCAAGCCATGGTTGATCCCCTATAGGGCGGCCACGTGAGAGGGGGACGAGGTCGAGGGACGAGGACGATTAGAATGGCAGGCCGGAGACGGCACGGGAGACGATGCTGAGTCCGACGGCGAGCATGCCGATGAGGCCAACTCCGCAAGCGTAGCCAGCACAAAGGACGGGGACGTAGCGGCGCCACTTCTCCTCGCCGAGGCGTCGGGCGATGACGTAGCGGCCAATGCAGGCGCCGACGAACATGGGGATGGCGGCGTTGGGCCAGCCGGCGATGCCGCCGATGAGGCCGTAGTAGAAGAGGGCCGGCAGGCCCAGCGCGCCGACGATGCCATACAGCCCCAGGCCCAGGCCGAAGCCGGCGACGATGAGGCCCGGCTTGATGGCCTGGAGGAGCCATTGCGTGCCGCTCGACGTGGCGGTCATGAAGAGGCATTGGTTGCGGGCGTAGAAGGGCCACATCCGCGCCGTGAAGGGGTAGGTGGCCGAGGGGATTTCCTCGAGATACCAGAAGAAGGACCAGAAGAGGAAGCTGCACACGAGGCTGACGGGGATGATGAGGAGCTCGGCCTTGAGGAGGCTGGTGATGCGGGTCTTGGTAAGCTCCAGGACGCGGAAGAGGGAGGTCACGCCGCCGTAGTCGGCAAGCGGGATGGGGGCGAACCAGATGTCAACTCCCTGGTACTTGGCGAGGATGAAGCTGGTCTCGCGGAGGAAGGGGAATGCGACGCCCGAGCCCGTGAGGCCGATCATTCGGGCGGAGATGTAGGAGTTGAGCGGCGTCCACACGAAGCCGAAGAACAGAAGAATGCCGATGGGGAAACGCGGGACGAGGATGTGGCAGAGGACGATGTAGCAGGTGGTGGCGAAGGCGTAGATGGCCAGGGCGACCCAGAGGGGGAAGTCGCCGCGTCCCTGCGGGCGCGGGAGGGCGCCCCGCGTGCGGAAGACGCCCGAGCGGATGCAGCGGACGATGCCGATGGCGGCGACGGCGAGGGCCGTGCCGATGCCGATGCTCATCCAGAAGTCCATGTCGTTGCGGAACTTGGTCAGGAGCAGATTCATCCCCGGCTGCCAGCCGGGCAGGAGGCCGGCCTTGTAGAGGATGGGGTTGGCGACGATGGAGGTGAGGATGGCGCTGATGAAGATGCCGACGACCATTGGGAAGGGGAGGACCATTGCGAAGAGCATGATGCCGAGGTCGAAGCTCAGGCCGACGAGGGAGGCGGGCAGGATGCCGTGGGCGTTGTCCGTCAGGTCGGCGAAGGGGATGGGCAGAATCTGGATGGGGTTCTGGAGGATGAGGCCCGTGAGCGCGGGCACGCCGATGTAGAGGGTGCCGAAGACGATGCCGATGATGGAGCCGGTGGAGAAGACGGGCCAGCGCCAGGAACCTTCCTTGGTCGTCGTCTCGGCCAGGGCGGTCGCCCCCTCGGCGGTGATGGGGGCGAGAGGGAAGGGGAGGCGTTCGGCGTCGCTCGTGAGGCGGAAGAGGAGGTAGCCCATTCCGAACCAGTTCATCCGCCCGAGCACCTGCCCCGCCAGCACGAGGAGGATGGGGATGACCCAGTCGCCGTGGAAGAGGAGGCGGTGCTCGATGGCGGGCGAGTTGGGCGCGGGCACGGCCCATCGCGGGATGCCCTGGGCAATGCCCATCCCCTGGGCGGGCGAGGAGCGGACGAGGAACTGGTTCCAGATGAAGGAGGTGAACGGCCCGCCGGCGAGGTTGGCCGCGACGACCGAGGCCGCGAGGCCGCCTGCGACGTAGTAGAGGATGTAGACCTCCTGGCGGCGGAGGGTGACGAAGGAGCGGCGTGCGACCTCGGTGAAGAGGATAATCGTCACCCATTCGGCGGCCGGGCCGAGGGTCTGTCCAGCAATGAGGCCCATGTAGATAGAGCCTGGCATCATGACGAGTCCGACGAAGAAGGCGCCGAGGACGACGCGGAGGCTGAAGCCGTCCTCGTAGCGATTGCCGATTTCCGATTTCCGATTGCCGATTTCAGACACGGTTTCCGCTCTGTGTGCTCTGTGCCTCTGTGGCTGAGCCCCGGCCGAACCAGACACCGACGCGGTCACAGTAGGCCTGGCGGGTCTCCGGGCGGAGCACGCGCCAGATGAGGAACTGCTTGCGAATGAGGTCGGTGAAGTGGCGGTTGAGGCGCTCCCAGGACCCCTCGTCGCCGCTGAGGCGGCGGAGGCGGAGCGTGATGTCGTAGAAAAGGCCGTCGGGCAGGAGGCGGGTCTCGATCTCGACCCGCTGGCTCACGCCGACGTCGAAGGGTGCGAGCCACGTGGTCGCAGAGAGGATGAGGCCGCGCGGCTTGCCAAGGGCATTGAGCGCGATGTCCTCGGCCGCGAAGCCGCCGAGGGCGGCGCCCGTGTGGGCTTGGAAGTACTCTTCGAGATAGGCGTTCATCCCCAGGGCCGTGTCGTGGCTCACGGTGAAGGGCAGCTCGATGGTCGTCACGTCGCCCACAGGTGCGGGGAGCTGCCAGCGGACCTCGATGGTGGGGACGGCGATGCGCTTGGCCTGGGCAACGGGGTAGAGACTCGAGCCGACAACGACGGCCATGATGAAGAGCGCGAGAAGCATCGTGGCGGACGACGAGTAGTTGAGTTGAAGCCCCGGCAGCAGGCCCCAGGCGTGGATGAGGCGCGACACGCCCTGGCCGAGGAGGTAGCCGGCGACGGTGCCGACGACGGCGTGGACGATGCTCTCGGCGAGGAAGAGCGAGCCGATGTGCTTGGGCGCGAGGCCAATCGAGGAGAGGATGCCGATCTCGCGCGTCCGCTCGTAGATCGAGCCGAGCATGGTGTTGAACACAATGAGCGCGGCGAGAAGGGTGGGCACGAGGAGCGAGCCGGCGCCGACGATGCTGCTGGCGCCCCGCGTGCTAAAGAGGTCTGTCCGCCCCTCGCGGCCGGCGAAGAGCGTCAGCTCCGTCCGCGGCATCAGGGTGTCCAGGTGCCCAGTCACCTCGGCGGCGGTCGCGCCGCGGAGCGTGATGCTGCGCACCTCGCCGCCTGCGCGAATGAGGAACTCGTAGGGCACGATGGCCACGCTTTCGGCCACGAGGTGGATGTATTCCTCGATGGTCTCCTCGTCGGGCGGCCCCTGCTCGCGGCGGCGCTGGGCCATCTTCACGTGGTCCACGGGCGTCAGCGGCTCCCCGTCCAGGTCGCGCACCCCGTTCAGCTTCTTGCCGTCGAAGACGCCGACGATGGTGAGGGGCTTGCCGAAGCACTCGATGGTGGTGCCCAGGGCGGCTTCGGGCGTGAGCCCGAGCGCTTTGACTGCGTCCTCGGGCAGGATGGCCTCGAAGGCATTTCCGATTGCCGATTTCCGATCGCCGATTTCAGAATCAGGTTCTCTCGGTGCCCTCTGTGCCTCTGTGGCTTCCGCAAGCCACCGCCCCGCTAGCAAGGCGTCTTGGGGACGAGTCACCCCCTGCTCCGCCGGGGTGAGGCCGACGAGGGCGGTGAGGTAGATGGTCTTGCGCTCGGGGCCGCCCGTGAGGGCGACGAAGGACTGGTCGCCAACGAGGGCGGAGTAGTGCCAGGCCCGTGGCACGACGCGGGCGCCGAACTCGTTGCGGAGGGCGTCCACGGCATCGGCCTTGATCGCCCGCCACTGCTTGCTGCGGAGGAGCAGGCCGTCGTAGGGCGCGCCCGATTCGCCGTAGGGGATGACGGTCTGCTTGAGGAACTGGACGACGGCGGCGAGCGAGAGGACGGAGAAGGCGAGGAGGACGATGGTGATGGCGGTGAGGGTGGTGCGGATGGGCCGCTTGCGGAGGTGGCCGATGCCGAGGAAGAAGGCGGTGAGGGCGGCGCTCACGCGGCTCACGTCGGCCGCGTGGACGCCGCTGGCGGCGGCCCGCCGGGCCGCCATCAGCTCTTCGAACCGCCGCACGACGAGCGAGATGACGATGATGGAGAGCGTGAGGATGACGAAGGCCAGCAGGATCATCAGGGGCGAAATCGCCACGCGAAACGCCGGATGGAAGACGGCCAGGAGCGCGAAGACGGCGGCGAAGGCCCCGACGGTGCCCATGATTCGCCCGACGACGCCCCGCGCGCTGATGAGCAGCCGCTCGATGAAGAAGGCGAAGGGCAGGACGAGGATGAGGTAGAACAGCAGCCCCTTCACCACGTCGTTGGCCGTGCCGAGGACTTCGGGGTAGATGCGTGCCTCGAGCGCCCAGGCGGCGCGTGCGGCGGCGA
>VGYV01000451.1 GCA_016872855.1 Planctomycetota bacterium | reverse complement strand
TGCGGCGGCGTGGCTTCCTAGCAGGAGCTTGCGGCTCGCTCATCGGGCGAATGCCTCGTAGCCCAGGTCGCGGAAGCAGGCCTCGACGAGGGGCTGGGCGCCGGCCACCCAGGCGTCGCGCCGCACGGCCTCGGCGAAGTGGTCGAGCTTCGGATACAGCCGCCCCCCGCACTGCTCGTCGCGGTAGCGAGGGCTGAGACAGGCGGGGCCGAGGACGCCAGTGTCAACAAAGGAGATGAGGTCGCCCTCCGTGAACGTGTTGCCCAGTTCGTCGAGGGCCTTGCGGACGCAGGACTGGGCGCCCGCCTTCTCGATGGCCGTCCAGATGTTCACCTTGATGATCCCGTCGTCCTTCAGCCGCGTGAAGTCGGCGGGGGAGAGGCTCGAGGTGCCGTGGAGGACGAGGAGCTTGCCGACGGCTCCGCGGATGGCCCGCGCCTGGTCGCCGTAGTAGCGCAGCTCGCGGGCCGAGGCGCGGTGCTCGGTGCCCAGGTTGGGCACGATCAGGTCGCAGCCCGTCGCGGCCACGAAGCGCTTCGCCTGCTCCACCGTCGTCACCTGGTTCTTCGTCTGGCCTGTGCCCGACTCGAAGATTTCGTCCACCGCGCCCTCGATCACCACTTGCTTGCGGTGGCGCTCCACGTAGGCCGCCGTCGCCTTGATGTTCTCGTCGAAGGGCAGAGTCGAGGCATCGAACATCACGCTCGACAGCTTCGCCAGCCGCCGCTCGAGAATCTCCTCGTCCGTGTCCGGCTGCCCGTGGTCGAGGTGGGTCATCACCCGAATCTTCCCGAACGGCCCGTCGGGCTGGGTGTAGAAATCGACCTGGGACATCCAGCATTCGAAGCCGAGCCAGGGGTCGCCCAGGCTGGTGTAGAGCTTGATCTGCGGCCGGGCGTGGTAGGTGCCGCAGATGGAGAGGAAGAAGGGGATGTCGGGCGCGCCGACGCGTTCGCCGAAGCTCTTGGCCGCCCGCAGGCAGGCCTCGATGCCGCGGGCGCACTCGGGGTTCAGGTTGATCAGCGCCACACCCTTCTCGCGGGCCTCCTGGATGACCTCGCGGGCGTGCGACGCATCGGCGATAAGTGCCATCGTGCTTCCTCTCGGTGATGTCGTTGACGGGGAACGAGGGCATTGTATAATAAGCCCGGTCTGCACGCAACCTCGCGGTCCCAGCAGAGGATGATTGGATGGGTGGATGAATGGATGGATGAAAGAACGAAGGACTCCTCTGACATTCATCCAACCATCCATTCTTCCATTCATCCCCTTCCAGTTCCGAGGTAAGCCTGTGACCGTTGAAACGCCGCCCTTCCGCGTCCGCTACGCCGAGACCGACGCCCAGGGCGTGGCCTACTATGGCGTCTACTTCACCTGGTGGGAGGTGGGCGAGCTGCACTTCCTGGAGACCCTCGGCGTGCGGGCGCCTGAGCTGGACCGCCAGGGCATCATGGTCGCCGCCGCTGAGTCCTACGCCCGCTTCCTCCGCCCAGCCGTCTATGACGACCTGGTCACGGTCCGCGTCCGCCTCACACAGGCCGCGCCCAAGCGCGTGTTGCTTGAGACCGAGCTGGTGCGCGTGGGCGACGGCACGGTGCTGGCGACGGGCAAGATGGCTCGCGTCCTCATCGGCCCTGCGGGCAAGGCCCTGCCCATCCCTGACCAGCTCCTCGCCGCAGCGGAGGAGCGCGTCGAGCGGATCGCGGTGAGCGAGAAGGCCGACGCCCTGCTCGGTGCCGTCCCGCCGGGCGCGCGCCAGCATGAGATGGAGCTGCGCGTGCGCTACGCGGAGACCGATGCCCAGGGCGTGGCCTACTTCGGCAGCTACTTCGCCTGGTTCGAGGCGGGGCGCAACGAGCTGACCCGCAGCGTGGGCCTGCCCTACAGCGAAATCGAGCGCCGCGGCGTCAACCTGCCCGTCGCCGAGGCATTCTGCCGCTACCTCAGCCCCTTGCGGCCCCGCGAGGTCTTCCGCATGACCACCGCCGTCCCCGCCCTCGGCCGCGTCAAGATGACCTTCACCAACCGCATCACATCGCTCGACGGCCAGCGCGAGCTCGCCGCCGGCTACACCATCCACGGCTGCACCGGCCGCGACGGGCGCCCCCAGCCCCTCCCGCCCGACATCGTCGAACGCTTCGCAATCCCCAAGGAGACATCGTGACTACCTTCACCCCGCATCTGCTCGTCGCTTGCCTTGGTGTCGCGTGTTGCCTTCTTGCGGCCGCGGCGGAAAGCGTGACAGCGGACGCCGCCTTCCCCGGGGGTAACGCCGTCATCGAGAAGGTCGAGGGCGACACGGTGGTCCTGCACCAGGACCTCCGCGACACGGCGGGCCACTGGTTCTGGTGGCACTTCCGCGTGCGGGGCGCGGCGGGGCGCACGCTGACCTTCCGCTTCACCAACGGCAACGTCATCGGCGTCCGCGGCCCCGCCGTGAGCCTCGACGGCGGCAAGACGTGGGCATGGCTTGGCGCCGCCGCGGTCAAGGGCCTGACATTCTCCTATGCCTTCCCCGCCGACGCGGCGGACGTGCGTTTCTGCTTCGCCATGCCATACTTCGAGGCGAATCTCAATGCCTTCCTTGCCCGCTACAGGGACAATCCCAGCCTGAAGGCCCTCACCCTGTGCAAGTCGCGGAAGGGCCGCGAGGTCGAGCGACTCCACATCGGCAAGCTCGACGGCCCGCCCGACCACCGCATCCTCCTCGCCGCCCGCCACCACTGCTGCGAGTGCATGGCCAGCTACGCGATGGAGGGCGTCATCGCCGCAATGCTGGCCGATACGGAGGACGGCCGCTGGTTCCGCCAGCACGTCGAGGCCCTCCTCATCCCCTTCGCCGACAAGGACGGCGTCGAGGACGGCGACCAGGGCAAGAACCGCAAGCCCCGCGACCACAACCGCGACTATGTGGGCGACAGCATCTATCCCGAAACGCGGGCCATCCGCGACCTCGTGCCCAAGTGGGCGGACGGGCGCCTCAAGCTCGCCTTCGACCTCCACTGCCCGCACATCAGCGGCGCGCACAACGAGGTCATCTACATCGTCGGCGCCGAGGCCCCCGCCATGTGGGACCAGCAATGCGTCTTCGGCAAGCTCCTCGAAGCCGCCCGCACGGGCCCCCTCCCCTACAAGGCGAGCGACAACCTGCCCTTCGGCAAGGCCTGGAACACGGGCAAGAACTTCGACGGCGGCAAGAGCTTCAGCCGATGGGCCGGCGAGCAGCTTGTGGCACAGCCGCCCTCGGCTGTGCGCCTCGCCGCCTCCTTCGAAATCCCCTACGCCAACGCCGGCGGCCAGACCGTCACCGCCGAATCCGCTCGCGCCTTCGGCCACGACCTGGCGAAGGCCATCCGCCGTTACCTCGAGGGGAGGTGACCGGCGCAACCAAGGGGGATGAATGGATGTATGGATGAATGGATGAATGCAAGACTCGACCCGTCTGACATTCATCTACCCATCCATTCATCCATCCATCCTGCCTCTTTTTAGGAGAAGACGATGGCGGCAAGGAAGAGACTCCTCATCCTCCTCGGCAGCCCTCGGAAGCGGGGCAACAGCACGCTCCTCGCCGCCGAGGCCGCCAAGGGGGCCAAGGCCGCAGGGGCCGCCGTGGAGACCGTCTATCTCCAGGGCCTCGACATCAAGGCCTGCACTGCCTGCGACGCCTGCCAGCGCAAGCCCGGCAGCGGCTGCGTGCTCCGCGACGACATGCAGCCGCTCTACCCCAAGCTCAAGGCGGCCGACGCCCTTCTCCTTGCCTCACCCGTCTACTGGGCCAACATGTCCGCGCAGATGAAGACCTTCTTCGACCGCTGCTACGCCCTCGCCACGCCCACCGGCCACGCCTTCAAGGGGAAGAAGGCCGGCATCATCCTCACCTACGGCGCACCCGACGTCTTCAGCTCCGGCGGCGTCAACGCCCTCCGCACGTTCCAGGACGCCTTCGGCTTCGTGGACGTGAAGATCGTGGGCATGGTCTACGGCACGGCGTGGAAGGCGGGCGACGTGAAGAAGAACCGTGCCCTGCTCAAGGATGCCCGCGACCTGGGCAAGGCCCTTGCCACAAGTTGAATAGACGCAAGCGCTTACGAGGCTAGCAGCGGCTGTGCGACGCATGTCAAGCGCCGGCAGGCACTTACGCTCGGAAGGCCGCCGTTCGCCAGTCCTCGGCCTTCCCAAGACTCGCGCCCCCCTCTGAGACTGCGCAAGTCTTGTTTCAGCCCTGAAAACGGCCGCGAATCGCCGTTTCTCAAGACTCGCGCCCTTCTCCCCCTCAGAAGGGCGCGAGTCTTACCCCAGCTTCCGAAACAGCGACCCTCCAGCCAGATGAGGCCGGAGTTCGTAGTGCGGCCTTCAGGCCGTATCCCCCAGTGCGGCTACGGGCTAAAGCCCGCACTACGAACACCTTACGTTTCACGGGTGACGCAGCACGGCTTCTTCGACCGCGCGAGGCGCGGGACCCAGCGGCAGCGCCGCCACAGCCGCGAGGAATCGGGCCCCAGCCCTTGGGGACACGGCGGCAAGAAGGGCGGCGAGCTCTTCTTGCCCTTCGCCCCGGGATGGAGGGTTCTTCTCCAGCTTGGTCAGCACCTCTTCGGCGCGCGTGGCGTTCTTCGCGTCGAGGGTGTACAACGCGAATAGTTGGGCGAGGCAATCCCTGCGCGTCCACGCGCTCAGCGGCTGTTTGAGCGCTTCCTCGTAGTGCTTGACGGCGTTCGCCGGGTCTGCCCCCTCGCACTTCAGTTTGCCGTCTTGCGCCCAACGCCAACGGTGGCAGCGCGCGAGCCAGTAGTGCGCGTCCTCTGCGTGTGTCGGGTATCGGCCGATCAGTGCGCTCAGCACAGCAACAGCCTGCTCGCGCGAACGTCCCCCGGAGAACCGCATCGCCATGGAGAGCAGGACGCGCGCCTTTTCGGCGTCGGACTCGAGCCCAATGGCGTCCAGCAACTCCATGCCTAGCTGTGGCGATGCGAGCGCTACCAATCCCACCAACGTCCTGCGGTCATCTGGCTCCGAGGGCAGGTTGTCCTTCAGTGCAGCGAACACCTGCCGGACGCGCTTCGGGTCCTTCGCGTCGAGAGTGTACAGCGCGAAGAGCTGGCTCAGGCAATCCGTTCGTTCCTCGCTGGTCAAGGGCTCGCCGAGCGCCTGCTCATAGTGTCTCCGAGCACGTGCCCCACCCAGTTGATCGCACACCAGCCTGCCGCCGCTCACCCAATGGTGCGAGTAGATTCCCGCCATGTAGTAGTTCACCTTGGCGGCCTCGTCCGAGTTCGGGCACACCCGCCGCAAGTCCTTGAGCGCCCGCAACGCCTCCTCGCGCTCCCGGAAGGCGCGGTGGGCCAAGGCCAACTGCAACTGGAGCCTCGGGGCCTCCTCCCGCGAGGCATACTTGAGGGGCCGTGATGCCTTGCGGGACAGGACGTGATCGAACTCGATCGAGACATCCTCAGTCGGCTCGACGTTCTTCAACAGCCAAGTGACGCTCTGCCCGCTCACCTTGTAGCCCTTCGGGCTGAGCTTGAGCGCCCTGGCGTCGAAGGGGCCGTATCCCCACGGGGGCATGTCCTTCGGGAAGTGGGCGACCACCACAATCTCGCCGATCTTGCCCTTCCAGAGGGCGCCAGTCTTGAGCACGTACCGCCAGGAGCCACACAGGGTGCCCCCCTGCGCGTCGAATGCCCCCACGTACGACACGCGGACCGTCCGCACCTGCCTGGCCGCGAACTCCAGCGATGAGGTGTATGCAATCTCAGTCCCATCCTTCGTCGTATAGGTCTCCACCCCCACCGGGCACCCGTCAACCGATCTGCCGAAATCGCGCTCGTACCCCGTGCCTGGGAAGGATACCAGGGTCCTTACGGGATAGTCCGTGTCATTCACCAGCACAAACTCCGCGTCTACGCGCGCCCACCCGTGGCACTCGTTCCGGCTCTCGTACCGGCCATCGCCGGGCCATCCCACAAGTATCTCCACCCGTTCCCGTGCCATGCGTATCTCTTTGCTCAGGACAGGGTAGATGCCCTCGCCATCCCAGCCCGACTCGTAGTCGTCGCAGAAGGCGAGAGAGGCGGCGACAACAGCCCAGGCGACCACGAACACAGGGAACCAACGGACCCCACTCATGGCGGACCTCCTCGGCGCGGGCGCGCTCAACCCTGCACGCTCGCGCAGCACGCGGGGATGGGACGCTCAGTCAGGGAATGAACCCGCAGTCGCTTCGCTCCGCTGGCTGGGAACGATGCTCCCGCGGGGATGAACTACGCAACGGAACTGCGGCTGGAGGTCGGGCGGGGGCTTCTCGGCCCATGGCCCGTCCTCAGCCGCGATGACCTCGGGGCGGTGGGCGGTGCTCGGGGATGTGGAGCGTTGCTGGTCGGGCTGGGGCGATTCGGCCATTCCGTGGCCTCGGACGTTGCGGGGAAAGGGACCCAAGGGACAAAAGGGACCAAAGGGACAGAAAGAACCCAGGTCACGCGTCACGGGTCACGCGTCACGCCCTCTCTTCTCACACGGGACGCGGGACGCAGCCAGACGACAGACGGCAGAGGACGGACGACAGCAACAAATGCGCTCCATCATCTGCCCTCTGTCGTCTGTCATCTGTCGTCTGAGATCTCCACTCCACCCGTCTTCTTGGCCGCGGCCATGAACTCTTTGGCTCCATGCTCTTGCGCCCACAGGTCGAGCAACCGCTTGTGGATGCCGTGGGGGTTGGCCTCGAACCAGGCCATCGCCTCCAGGTTCATCCCGCGGTCAACCCCTCGGAAGAGCTTCGGCGGCTGCACGTAGTCGGGGTCGAGCAGGATGTGGCGGACGATGCTCCAGAGGACGCGGTCAATCTCGCCGTTGACGAAGATGCAGGCGTGGCCCCGCCCGGTGGGGTTGAGCCGCGGGTGGTAGAGCGTGGTCATCGCCCGCACCTCGATGGCCCCCAGGCTGCTCGGATACGCGCGCGGTATGTCCACGCGGAAGCGATGCTCGCGGCGGAGCGTCACCCTGCCCCCCTCGCTCACGTCCTCGACGCCGGGC
>VGYV01000450.1 GCA_016872855.1 Planctomycetota bacterium | reverse complement strand
GCTTTCAGCGATTCGGCTCATTGGGGCGAAGACCGCCTGAAGGCGGGACTCCAAACGAGCCGCGCTCCCGGTTCGGAGTCCTGCCTTTAGGCAGTCTTGTCCCCAGTGAGGGCGCCGCCGAATCGCTGAAAGCTATTTAGCATCGTGGTCCTGGCCGCCTCCTGCCGGCCCCCCGCGCCGCCGGCTCCGCTTGAGCAGGCGATGCCGGCCTGGGAACGCAACCTGCACGAGAAGCTGAAGAAGCCCGTGTCCGTGGAGTTTCGCGAGGCGTCTCTCGCGGAGGCGTGCGAGACCCTGGGCAAGCTCGCCGGAGTCCCCATTCGCGTTGCCCCCGCGGGCGGGGCGGCCGGGCCCGGACGAGTTTGACTCGCGCCCCTTCGGGGGGCGCGAGTCAATTCAGGGCCTCACAGGACACGGGGCAACGACATAAGTGGCTGTGGAACGTGGACTTATGCTCTCCGGATGCTCGTCCTCGGGCGGCGTCTTGACTCGCGCCCCCTGAAGGGGGGAAAAGGGCGCGAGTCAAACCGGGGCTACTTGCCGAATGCGAAGGGGCAAGAGCGGGTGGGGTCGGAGAACATAAGGCTCGCGGGCCAGTTCACCTTGTAGTCCTGCTCGTTGCCCCAAGCATTGATGCAAGAAAGAGATACGCCGACGCGGAGGACTTCGCCCGGCGCGCCCGTGGTGGGCAGGATGTCGGCGCCCTTGCGGCCCGCGATGCCGCCGACGAGGCGGACCTCGCTGAACGGGATTCGGCCCATGACGGCGTAGCCTGGCTTCCCCCTGAATGAGACCCCGGTGACAGCGGCGAGGTGGCGACCGAGGGGGTGGGCCGACAGGTCGTCGAGCTTCGCGGCCCAGATGCTCTCCTTCGGGAGCGGGTAGTTGGCCGCCCAGGCCTTGCCCTCGCGGTTGTGGTGGCGGTGCTTGAACATGGCGGGGGTGCCATCGGTGGTCATGCCAAGAGTAAACTGCTCTTCTTCGAGCCAGAGTTCCACGCAGTCATACATCCAGAGGGCGTTGCCCTTCGGGTCGTCGAAGTGCATGGTGTCGTCTGCGACGAGGAAGATGGCGTAGAGGCTGGCGCCGTCGTGGGCGATGGTGCCGATGGCGGTGCCGGCGCGGAAGGTCTGCCAAAGGTCGTCGGGGACGGAGCGGCGGAACCCAGGTGTAGGCAGCATAACGATTTGCGGCGCGATCCCCGACCGTTCCCAGGGCGCCCAGTCGCCCCCGACCTTCATCTCGGGCGCCTTGGGGATGGTGAGGAGGCGCTCGACGGGCTTGCCCTGCGTCCTGTCGGGCAGGGGCGGCGGGCCGGCCTGGGTGGCGGGATTGTTCCACGTGAAACGTATAACGCTACGCTCAATTGTGTCTGCCCCCTCCACCCGAAGCCGGGCGAACCGGCCTATCGCGTCGTCCTCAACGTAGGCGCCCGGCTTGCCGTCGGGACGCATGTAGGCGTGAACCCCGTACCTCAGGTCCACGAAGCCAATGCCGTAGTTGGTCGGCCAGGCCCAGTTGCCCGTGGCGAGCCGAAGACCATCGGCGGTGAAGAGGTCAACCTGTCCCCCGAAGCTCTTGGCCGCCATGATCCAGGCGTTCTTCCCGTCGTTCACGGCGCTGATGCTCTGGTAGTTCCCGCCCGAGCTGAGGGCGAACCAGAGGGGCGTGCCATCGGGCGTGCTGCGGCCGACGCCTGTGCCATCGGCGCCCCAGCCGGGCACCATCTTGTTGTAGAGGTCGGTCACGGCCAGATAGTAGATGTCGCCCGTCACACGGTCGGCAGTGATGGCCTCGATGCACTTCATCTTGCGGGGCGAGGGGTCCTCCTTCGGGCCGATGGTGGCGGCGTTCTCGAAGTCGAATGTCGGGTTGCCCTGGCCATCGAGCCCTTTGAAGGGGATGCGGCGGAACTGGAGGGAGTAGTGTCCACCGGCGATGATGTCGCCGCCCTTGGTGAAGGCCACCGTGGCATAGGCCCAGCCGCCGAGGAGCTTGTGGCGGTTGTCGTAGTCGAGGGCCGTGCGCGGCTTCAGCGGGTCGCTCACATCGAGGAGCAGCAGCCGCCCCGTGCCGCCGTAGTTGAAGTAGAAGATGAAGGGCTTGCCGCCGAGGACCACCGCCCCGTGGGGCGAGCCGGGGTTGAGGCTTCGCGGCTTCTTCTCGCCAGGCACCTCGACGCTGCCCTTCGGACTCTCGACCAGCCACTCCCACGCCCCAGTCTTCGGGTCAACGCGGAAGACGCCCGGCCAGCAATAGACGTACTCGGGCTTGGTCGGGTGGACGACTGCGGTGTCCATGAAGTTGCTCAGGGCCTCGAAGGCCGGACCCGTCGCCAGCTCCGGGTGCCCGCCGCTCTCGGGCCAGAGGCATCGGAGGCGTGCGTGCTCGCACAGGAGCAGGCGCCCATCGGGCGTGATCGCCGCGTCGCGGGGATCGCTCAAGAGGTCGAACGCCACGGGCGTCCACTGACCCGGCGGCCTCTCCTTGCCGAGCGTGCGGATGACCTTGCCGCTCGCGGCGTCGAGCCAGGCCACCTTGGCCGCCTTGCGGTCAATGACTGCGAGGCGGCCCGCGCCCGCGGCCAGATACTGCGGCGTCTCAAGGCCGGTCGCGTAACGCTCGTCCACAGCCGGAGTCCGCCGCTCCGCGGCGGAAGATTCCGCGTCGGAGACGCGGACTACTTCCCTGCCCGCGATTGCCCAGAGAACGCCCTTCTCGTCGCTTGCCACATCGCCCGCTCCGGGCAGGGGCCAATCGCCCTTCTTCTGGCCATTGGCGAGGTCGAACGACCGGATGAGATTGAGGTCGGGAATGCTCACGAAGGCGCTCTGGCCGATCACCGCCACACCCGCGACGCCGCCTTGCGCCTTCTCGCCTGGGGCGAAGATGGGATAGGCGTCGGCCCCATTGGCCATCTTCGCCCGCTCGCAGGAGGCCGTGAGGCGAATCAGCTTTGTCCCCTCCCCCTTCCCCACCGCCCCGATGAAGCCGTCAACAGGAATTGTGGGCGGGGCCTCCGCGCCCCGCGTCTTTTCCCTGTCGCCTTCGCGGGGGACAGAGCCCCCGCCCACAAGGGCGAGACCGCCGGTGAAGTCCTTCTCAGCGAAGTTCACGGCCTGGATTGGCTGGCCGGACGACGAGTAGCGCCGCAGCGGGTAGCCCGCCTCATCGTAGATCGTCGTGATCACGAACCCGCCATCGGGCAGTGCCACCACGCGGTCCGCATTGTCGCAGTGGTACGCCCCCATCGCCGCCCCATTGTCCCCCACCGCCCCATCGTCCTCGATCCGCACATCGTGGCTCACACTCCGCACCTCGTACTCGCCCGCGGGCACAGGCTGCCCGAGGTCATCCAGCCCGTCCCAGTACAGCTCGCCCACACCCGTCGCGGCGGCAAGCAGAGTCCGCACAAGCGTCCCATCGGCCCGATAGACGCCCGCGCTCTGCCGAGGCCGCTTTGCCTTCATGTTCGCAATCTTGCGCCAGCCGGGAGCGGGCCGGGGATCGGGATAGTCGTAGGCCCCAGCGCGGACCGCGCCATCGCGTTGGCGGAACGGCTTGCCATCGCGATCGAGCACAGGGTTCTCACTAGACTGGCCAAACCTGCCTGCAAACCTCGGTATCAGGTCCATGCCCGGCAGGCCGCCGCCCCATGTTACGGTGGGGTCAATGTGCAGATCGCCCGTGTCGGGATCAACGAAGCTGGGGGCGATGTGGACGTTGACTTGGTACCAACCCGTGGCTGCGTGCCACTCATATGGGTTAGCGATGACGGGCAGAGCGCCAAACGGCCCACTCGTGCCGCTGAGAACGCTGTTGTTTGTCAGCCACAAGTTGCCCGATAAGTCGTCAGCGATGAGGTTCGAATTGTTGGCGGCGAGAATGGCGTTGATTAGACTCCCTCTCGCGCCTCCGAGAGCTAGAAGCCCTGCGGTTGAGGAACCGACGATTGTCGCGTGGTCCACCCTCGCCCACACGACGGAGCGCAGGAAGACCCCGATGCTGCAACGGTTGAAGACGCAGCTTTCTACGCTCAACATGTCCGCGCCCTCGGCCGCAAGGCCGCGCGACAGGCCGTCGAACGTGCAACGCTCGACTCGCAGGGCGAGGCATTTCTCGATCTTCAGGCCCTGCCCCGCGCCGCGGAACGTGAGGTCCGAAATCGTCAACATGCGTAGGCGATAGAGGTGCAGCGCCGGCTCCATCGGGTTGGCTGGCTGGATGATGACGGGGCCAGGCTTGTCGCCCGTGAGCTTACCGCTCTCGTCGCCTCTGATCGCCATCTGCGAGCCATCGGCGGCGAAGCGCTCGGCGAGGAGCGCGGCGCAGCGATAGGTGCCAGGGCCAATGACGATGGAGTCGCCGTGGTTCACCGCCTGCACGGCCCGCAAGACCGTGGCGAAGGCGGTCTTCGGCGTCTTGCCGTCGGCTTGGTCGTTGCCGCTCTGGCGGACGAACCAGGTTTGCGCGAAGGCCGGCGAGGAGGCGAGAAGCAGGACCGTGCATCGCAGCGCGTTTCCCATGCGGGCGCTCCTTGAAGAAAGGGACAAAAGGGACCCAAGGGACCAAAGGGACGCCGAAGATGCCCTTCGGCACGTGTCCCTTTCGTCCCTTGGGTCCCTTTGGTCCCTTGCTCTTCGGCAACCCAGCCCCGGCGCTCAGCGCTTGAGTTCCATGAAGGACGCCTTGGCCTTCTCCTCGGTGGCCGCGGTGGGGATGGCGCTGAGGTCGAGGTTGCGGTCGAACTCGATCTTGTAGGTGTACTCGACGATGCGCGCGGTCTCGGCGGCGGACTTGGGCGGGACCTCAACGTCCCAGCGCAGGATGCCGTGGGGCCGGAAGGCACGCAGGTACTCCTTGTCCGTGCTCAGGGGGTCCTTGCCCTCCTCGACGGTGCCGCGGATGTTCTCGCCGTAGGGCATGCGGTCGAAGGCGCGAACCGTGGCCGGCTTGTCCTTGTAGTTGTCGAGGACGAGGCGGTACTTGAAGGTGACTTCCTTGTTGCCGCCCTGGGTGGCTTCGCTCTTCGAGATGAACTCGCGCCAGGCGCGGAGCTGGGGGTCCACGCCGAAGCCGATGACGAGCTTCTGGCCCGGCGCGCACATGGGCACGGTGCCCTTGCCGACGAACTCGCCGTCGAGGTACACGCTCGCGCTGCCCTCGAGAAGCGCCGTCTCGCTGGTGTTCACCAGGTCGGCCTGGCGATACACGTACTCGGTGAGGAGCGGGGTGGCGACGTTGTAGAACTTGGCTGGGAGGGTCAGCTCGGCGATGCGGACCATCTGCTGGTCGGCGCGGCTGGCGACGCTGACGCGGCCGGGGATCTTGTAGTTGACGCTGAGGCCGGCGGTGCGCATCTGGATGCGGCTCTGGAGCGTGCGCATCTTGTCGCTGGCCGTGGTCAGCTCGGCGTCCTGCCACATGGCCGCCGCCTTGTTCATCTCCCACTGCTCCTCGAACTCTCCGCTGGGGCTCGTGCCCGCTCGGCGCCCCGAGTACAACTGCGAAAGCTGGCCGCGCGCGCCGGAGAGGCGCTTCTCGACGTCGTAGGCCGCCGCGGCCTGCGCCCTGGGCACCAGCGAGACCCACAGCGGCGCCAGCTCCAGGCTGTCGGCCACCAGCACCGCGGTCGCCGTCGAGAGCGTCAGCTCTACGCCGTTCCAGTCTTCGCCGCTCATCTGCTGGGCGAGGGCGGAGTACTCGACCTTGACGTCGGCGCCGCCGGGCTTGGCGCGGAGGTTGTACGAGGGGGCCCAGGCGGCGTTGGAGACCAGGTAGTGGAGGCGCACGCTGGCGGCCCCGGCGCCCGCCTTGTCGAGGAAGACCACCGCCTCGCGCTCCGTGCGCGAGCGGCCGCGCGTGAGTTCCTCGACCCGCCGCTGGAGCAAGTCCTTGTTCTTCTTGGCCGCCGCCTCCTTCTCGCCCAGGGCGAAGAGGTCGGCCTCGATGCTCTTGTGGCGGTCGAACATCATCGTGGTGAGCTTCTCGAGCTGCTCGGCGTTGAGCACGCCTTTCGTGATCTCCACCTGGGCGGTGGGGGCCACGAAGTCCTGGAGCTTGGCCAGGTAGGCGCCCTGCTTCCCGAGCAGCGCGCGGTCGCTCTGGAGCTTTCGCAGTTCGGCGTCGGCCTTCTCCATCTCCGCGAGGAGCTGCTTCACCTCCTCGCGCGGCACCTCGGCGACGGCTTTGGGGCGATAGCGCACCGCGCGCACCTCGGCGCCGGCATCCGTGCTCGCGTAGAGGCTTTCGGGCACGATCTGCTCCGGCAGGCCCGTCACCACCAGCTCCACCGGGCCGGCGGGCGCATCCACCGGCACCACCCGCATCACCATCGCCTGCCCGCGGTAGAGCGTCACCTGCTCGATCTTCCCGGCGACCTTCAGCTCGCCGGCACCCAGGCTGCCCGCCAGGGCCAGCACACCCGCCAACGCCACACAACGCCTTGTCATGGCAAGACCCTCCTTTCCGTAGGGCCACACAGCGACCGTAGCCGCCTCTCTTCCACGGTACGTCGCCCTGAGCGGCTTTTCAAGTCTATGGCTTGAAGATCAGCTCGCCCCAGTTGCGGGGCTCGAGCTTGAGCTCGAAGACCTCGTCGTTGACGATGCCGGTGGCCTGGTTGCTCCAGTAGGTGCGGAGGACGGTGTCCTTGCCTGCGGCGTCGCCGTGGGTGACGCCGAAGTCGCCGCGAAGGGTCAAGCCGTCAGCAGGCTTGATGCCCAAGACGGCGAGGGGAATGGCAGCCTCGACGGTGTAGCCCTTCTTGTCGCGGTGGATGGTGATGGTGATGTCAACGCGGGGCACGGAGGCCCCGCCCACAGGGAGGACGGTGACGCTTTCGACTGTGTAGCCGTCGCGGACGACGCCGGAGTAGAACTTCTTGGGGGCCTTGTCGGCGGACTTCGGGCGGAAGAGAACCGCCGTGGGGGCGCCCTTGAAGGGGCCGATGGAGAGGCGCAGGTCGCCGAGGACCGCCTCGGCCCGCTTGGGGTCGGCCTTGGTATCAGTGCCAAGCTGGAAGTCCACGGTGTCGA
>VGYV01000449.1 GCA_016872855.1 Planctomycetota bacterium | reverse complement strand
GCCACGGTGAAGTAGTGCTTGCCCGGCTTGAGGCCCCCGATCTCTGCCGCCGTCCCCTTGCCGTGGAAGGTGGGGTTCAGGAAGCTGTTGGGGCTCGGGCCGTGGCGGATGATGTAGCCGACCACGTCGGCGTCGCTGCTGGCGTCCCAGGTTAGCTTGACGGTGCCGGGGCCGCTCGCCGCCGCCCGGAGGTTCTTGGCGGGGGCGCGGGGGCGAATGCAGGCCGACTCGCCTTTCTCCTGGATGGCGCGGGAACATTTCTCGAGGTCAATCAGGTTCCAGTTGCGGCGGTCGGCCGTGGGGAGGAGTTCGTACTTGTTCCCCTCGATGGTGGGCCTGCGGGCGTTCGCGTCCTGGGGCTGCACCAGTTCCTCGTTCTCCCAGCGTCCGCCGAGCTTCTGGACGACCAGCTTGGGCGGGAACAGCTCCTTCTCGGTGAGGCCCTTGGGCGTGCGGAAGGTGTTGTTCCTGATGATCAGCTCGCGCGAGGCCCAGAGGCCCGACACGCCGCCCTTGAGGAGCGAGATGTCGTTGTCCTCCATGATGAGGCTGGCAGCGAAGAAGGGCTGGAAGAGATAGTCCATGTAGATGAGGTTCCGTCGGAACACGTGGTCGCGGGTGGCGCGCATCGCGGCGTGGTGTGCCTGGAAGCCGCTCCATCCGAAGCTGCTGCCGCCGTGGATCTGGTTCTCGGTGAAGATGCCGCCGTCGCCCCACAGGTTGAGGATGCGCGAGTATCCGCCGCCGGTGGCGCCCAGGATTAGGTTGCGGTGCCAGTGGCCGAAGCCGCCGACGATCTGGGGCCGCATGTTGCCGGCCCGGCCCACGATGGGCATCACGACGATGTTGTTCTCGACCAGGCCCATGCCCCCCGTGGCCATCGAGTAGCAGTGGCCATCTGCATAGCCTCCGACCATGATGCAGTTCCGGATGGTGCGTCGCTGATGGGCGACGGACCAAGCCAGCGCCGACTCGCCCGCCCCCGTCCGATCCGGGCCGAACACCGTCACCCCGTCGAGAAACGTGTCCGCCGTGCCCGTCGCCGGCTCGTAAGCGGTCCAGTTCGGGCCGATGATCAAAACGTCGCCGCGCGCCTTCTCGTAGTCGCGGCGGATGCGCGTCTCGAAGCAGCGATGGTGCATCCTGCGCAGGTCCTTGTAGCGGTCGGTGATGTCGTTTATCCAGTCCTCGCGGAAGCCGTGCGGCAGGAGGACGGGGTCTGTGATCGCCGGGTCGCGCCGCCATCCATCCTCGTCGAACCCGCCGTACACGCTGATGCGGTCGGTCAGGATGAGCTGCTCGGGACCGAGGCTGTGGTCGCCGCCAGCAATGTAGACGTCCGCGCTCTTCCTCGGGTCGCTCTTGCGCACGTGGTCCATGGCATGGGGGATGCTGCGGAACGGCTTGTCCTGGGTGCCGGGATTGGCGTCGTCGCCCTTCGAGCTGACGAAGCAGCAGTTGGCCTTGTCTTCCCAGACGCGCACGACCAGGCGCTTCTTGCCGGGTTCGTCCTGAAACTCGAGCGTGCACACCTGGTCTGGGACCGTCGCCAGGAGCGCGCCCTCGGACTCGATGAGCGCCACTTTCGGCCCGGCGAGCTGCTTCACTGGTCCCTTCAGGGGCACCCTGATCCTGCGCTGAATGGTCTGGGATGGCTGTTCAGCGTCCCCCTTCCCGCCCACACCGTCCTTGCGGACCGCTATGTGACGCAGGGCGGGGTCCTGCTTGTCCTGCCACGCGCGCACGGCGACCCGTTCCGCGCCCTTGGCAAAGGCCCACTCGCCGTCCCGGTCCGGCAGCTTGGCCCAGACCCACCACACCTTGGTGTCGCCTCTCCGAATGGGGAAGGCCGTGGTGGCCTCCGCCCCGGTGCCCGCAACAAGCTCCATCGCGTCGGAGAGCAACTGGCTCGGCACATAGACGGGAAGCGGCACGTACGGGGAGTACATGTTGACATCAACTACTGTTGTGTCAGGAGGGTCCGCGGCCTTGCGCCAGGCAGCCCCGGCGTCGGCACCTGGTGTGGAAGCCTGCGCAGCCAGGAGGGCGGCTGCCACTGCGAGCACGAGGGCCGGTTGTCGAGCCATCCCCATCGGTATTGCCTCCTCTCGTACGGCTGACAGGTTGCGAAGAGACCCAGGTTGGTCTGTTGCCGTTAGCTTACGCCGGCGGGTCGCGCGCATCAAGCCAGCCTTGCGCCAGGTGAAGGAACTCAACGCCGCCCGCTCGCAGCCCGACCCCAGGCGAACCGAGGCGCTGCATGGCCGACAGCGATTCCTCGTCCTTATCGCAGCAGGGTGGTAGTTGAGGGCTTGCTCATTCGTTGCCGGATGGTGATAATGGGCCACCACGGTGGCAAGGAGAAACGGATATGACCAGTCTTCGCAGGTGCTTGTCCAGAGGCGTGATCGTCTCTCTTCTGGTGACGATTCCTGCCCAAGTCCTACCGGGAGAAGACACGCCCAACCTCACGAGAGAGGCGCTGGCGCAGATCGAGAATCTCAAGAAGCAGCATGGCCAGCAGAAGGGAGCTCTCGACGAGCTCGCGGCGCGACACGCTCGGTCTGAGGTGCTTCGCTTTTACGAGTTCCGGTGCGGCGAGATTCAGCAGAGGATAAGGGCCTTGCAGGCCGCGATTGACGGCTGGAAGGCGAAAGAAGCCGGCGACGAGGCCCGGGCGAAGGAGCTCCTCCGCGCATACGAGTCCTTCAAGAAGGAAGATGCTCGCCGGGCCGCTCTCCGTCAGTACTGCGAGAAACACGAGGCCGCCCAGACCGCTAAGGAGCAACCTCGCAGGGAGCAGGCATCGAGGGCCATCGGAGAGATGGAGAGGGGCTGGGACGAGGCATCGCGGAGCGAAGCCCGGGCCATCGCAAAGGCTTATGTGGACATGCGTGCCGCTCAGTCCACGTTCGACCTCGTGGAGTTCGCGCGGCTGATGGTCAAGAGGAGGGTCATCGAGGACCGCGTCAACGTGCTCGACCGCGCTCTATACCACATGGACAACCTGAAGGGCGGGCACGTCCCCAACGCCGACTTCGACAGGCAATACGACGAGCTGTGGCGGAAGCTCCTGGGAAGGCCCGCGGCAGAGGTCATGAAGGATCTGTCATCGACCGTCGCCACAGGCAGGCAGGCCATCCACCTGGCTGGCGAGAAGCTCGCGGAAGCCAAGCGTGCCTTCATTCTCTCCTACTTCGGTTCGGACATGGCCGTCTCCGCCATGGCGCTGAACCAGCTCACCGAGGTGGCCAGAGGAACCGAGCGCGGCTGCGCCCTGCTCAAGGAGCTGGGTCCTGAGCTTGATGCCCTGGAAGCTCAGTTGCAGCCGATCCTGGCTCGGCTTGGCTACGACTCCCGCCTCGAACAGAGGCGACCGATCAAGTTCGACAGGGCCGGCAACCCGAGCGATGTGGTCTTCATCCTCGATTCTCGCGCCAAGGACTATGTCAAGGTCCTGGAAGGCGATGCCACGACGATGACCACGGACGCTGCCGGGGCCAGCATCCTGTCGCTCCAGTTGGACGAGAAGGGCAGCATCCCATACAAGCCCTCCACCGGCGGCCCGCCCGATGTCTCCAAGGGCGAGCTTTACCAATCGTATCTTGTCGTCCTCCTCGGCGGCAACACCAACCGTGGACTGCCCGAGAGCTTCTGGAAGGAGGCGACGAAGGAGATGCTCGCCCAAAACGCCGCAGGGGATAGGTCGCCTCGAACCGTGGAAATCTGGCATCCCCGTGTGCGCGAGTTCACTGGGAAGTACTTTGAGGCGGTAGGACGCGCCCTGCGGAGGGAGCCGCGTTTCCTCCTCTATGACCACGTGACCTGGGAGCCGTCGTACTGCGTGCCGCCCAAGGAGCGGAAGAGCCCAACCTTCGGCTACGCGATCCAACCCGGCCGAAGCGAGCTCGCAATCAAGGCGTTCCGCGACTGGCTCCGGGCGAAGTTCAGGACGATTGAGAGGCTCAACGCCGCCTGGGGAGCAAGCTACAAGAGCTTCGACGAGATAAGCCCACCGCCCGACCCATTCATGGAATGGAGGCGGAGAGCAACTCCCCTGAGCTATGAGCACGAGACATTCCTGCACGAGTCGGTTGCCGACTACGTCGGCCTTGCCTGTGGCGCCATCAGGAAGGCCGATCCGGACCACCCGGTGATTTTCGAGCTGCCGGGCGACATGGACAACTCGATCGAGGCCTGCTTCGCAAATGTCCCGCTCTTGACCAGGGCACCGGCCCAGATGGTCGAGATGCACAAGAACAACTTCTGGCCCGCCCTGCCTGTGCAGGTCTATGCTGCCACGGTGATCCCGATGTACGGGAGAATCCCGGTCCACACGGAGTTCATCTGGAACTGGGGGCGGCGCTCGACCCCGACCGACGAGAGCCAGACTTACTACCAGGGCTTGCAGACCATCTGGCGGAATGTCGCCCATGGCATCCGGGTGCTCTTCCCGTTCGCCTGGGATGAGTGGCCGTCGTACGAGAACGGCTACACCGACTGTTTCATCAACAAGAACTGGCATCCGGGTTGGGGGACGAAGGTGGGTGCCATATACCGCGACGCCATCGCCTGCCTTGCAGTGGGTGCCAGGCGCGCCCGGAGGCTTGGCGAGCTTCTGCGGGAGACCAAACTCGGGCCCCGCGAGGTCGCCGTCGTCCAGCCCTCAACCTCCACGACCAATGCCTACCCGTACTAGAGCCTCTCGTGGTCGTTCAACGTTCACACCATAGAGGCCAAGAGCTTCCACGACCTCCTCTTCAACAAGAACTACCAATATGGGTATGTACCCGAGGAAGCGTTCTACGACGGGCATGCAGAGATGGAGGATTATCCGGTTCTGGTCCTGCCGTATGCCACGTACTTCCCTGACGGGTTCGGCGAGAAACTGCTGCGCTACGTCAAGCGTGGCGGCGTGGTCATCTGCTCCGGCGCGCCGGGTCTCTACGACAAGTACGGGCGCGACGACGGCTCATTCATCCGAGAGGTCTTCGGCGAACTCAATGCGAGATACAGCGGCAACGACTACATCTGGCAGTTCGACATGACCCCGGTGAAGCCGAAGGCCAGTTGCGAGGTGCTCGTGCCCGACGGCAAGAATGCGCTTCTCCTTCGTGGCCGGTACGGCCGCGGGACGGTGCTCGTCAGCGCCATTCCGTTCGGGCAGAGGCCCCGTTCCGAGCTCCTTGCGCCCCATTTCTACCGAGCGGTTGACGACGCCCTGGGCGCACAGGCTGTCAAGTGCGCCTACGATCGGTTCGAGGCGGTCGTCCGCGAGCGTGGGAGGCGGGTGTTCCTCTTCGTGTGCAACTACAGCCTGACAAACGCTCTGGAAGACCTCATCACGGCAAAGGGCGAGTACCGGCAACTGATAGACCACGGAGTCAGTGGAGGATTCCGGTTCCTGCCACTTCCCCGGAAGGTACGTGAATCACTGAAGATGCCCGTTGATCACGGGGTATGGTACATGGATGGTCACAGCCCACCGGGTTGTACGTCTTTCTGGCTGAAGCTCCAACCTGGCGAAGCGACGGTGGTTGAACTCCTGAGGTAGCCATGCGCCGTTCGTCCTCTTGACGCGCGTGGCGAGGGTGGTATGATGGCGCCAGTGGAGTTCGTGCGGGAGCCAGGTGGTGGCGTGAGGAGATGACTCCATGCGAAGGAAGCCTGTCGTGGTTTGGGCGGCTTGTGGGCTCGCGGTGCTGGGGGTGGCGAGGGCGGCGGAGGTGGACCTGAGCAAGCCGTTCGAGGCGGACAAGGACACGATCTGCCTCTTTCACCTCGACGACGTGGCCGGCGGGGAGGTGAAGGACTCCGTCGCGGGCGGCAAGTCCGGCAAGATCAAGGAGCCGATGGCCGCGGAAGGGAAGTTCGGTGGGGCGCTGAGCTGCGACGGAGAGAAGGGCTGGGCCGACGTGACCGACCTGGCCAAGATGGAGGGGCTGAAGGCGCTCACCGTGGAGTGCTGGGTGAAGCTTCGCGGCCGACCCGTCGGCGACGTGGTCTGCCGCGACAGCCAGTACATGATACGCCTCTCCACCTCAGTGGTCGCCTCATTCTGGATTGACGGGGCATGGAGACACACGAAAGGGAGCAGGGCCGTGCCCGTGGACCGCTGGACACACCTGGCGATCACGTGGGACCAGGCGAAGAAGAAAGTGGGCATCTACGTGGACGGGCGGCTGGACCTGGCGCAGACGCCGGAGGGCATCACCGATGGGGTGCTCGGAGGCGGGCAGGGCATGCTGCGGCTGGGAGGGCACACCTGGCAGTCGCCCGCCCCCAACCTCAACGGGTCGCTGGATGAGGTGCGCGTCTCGTCGGTCGCTCGCGAGTATCAGCCGTTGCCCGGGTCGGAGAAGATAGAGGGCGCGCCGGCGCAGAAGCCGCGGCCACCGGCGGACCCGACGGATGCGCCGCTTCCACCCGGGGTCAGGGCGGTGTGGGACCTGGCCAAGGCGTACCGCGAATCAACGGCCACGCGCGAGCGAATCTCGATCAACGGGCTGTGGCGCTGGCAGCCGGCCGACGAGGTGGGCCAGACTGTGCCGCGCGGTGACTGGGGATACTACAAGGTCCCAGCGCCCTGGCCGAGCGATTGCCAGACGCCCTATCCGCACCCTGCGTGGAAGGATAGAGCACCGGCCACCGTCCACGTGGCCTGGTATCAGCGCGAGGTGACCATTCCCGAGGCTTGGCAGGGGCGCCGCATCGCCGTCTGCGCCGAGTATCTCAACTCCTACGCGGCGGTGTACCTCGACGGCAGAAAGGCGGGGGACATGTACTTCCCCTCGGGCGAGGTTGACATCACGGCGGGCTGCCGGCCTGGGCAGCGACAGGTCTTGTCCCTGTGCGTCAAGGCGGCGCCCCTGTCCGCCGTGATGCAGGCATTCACGGACACCGGCACGCCGAAAACCGTCGAGGGGGTGGTCGAACGCAAGGGGCTGTGCGGTGACGTGTTCCTGGTGGGCACGCCCAAAGAGGCGCGCGTCGGTGACGTGAAGGTGAACACGTCCGTGCGCAAGTGGGCGATCACGTTCGACGTCGCCTTGG
>VGYV01000448.1 GCA_016872855.1 Planctomycetota bacterium | reverse complement strand
CGACGTGGTCGAGCTGTTCTGCACCCCCGACGGCACGTTCCCCAACCGCTCCCCCAACCCCAGCGTGCCCGAGAACCTGGGCGCGCTCTCTGACGCCGTGCGGCGCAGCGGCGCCGCACTCGGCGTCGCCCTCGACGGCGATGGCGACCCCTGGCCCTCGTGGACGAACTCGGCCGCCCCCTCACCGGCGACCAGGCCATCCTCCTCCTCGCCCAGCACATCCTCGGCCCAGTTCGTAGTTCCGCCTTCAGGCGGTCCGCCTCCCGCGCGGCGGTGGCAAAGGCACCGCCTGAAGGCCGAACTACGAACGCGGAGAAGGTGGTGCTGGACCTCAAGTGCTCGCGGGCCGTGCTGGACGCCGTGGCCGCCTGCGGCGGCGTGCCGCTCCTTGAGCGCTCGGGCCACACGTTCATCAAGACCCGCATGATTGCGGATGGGGCGGCCTTCGGTGGCGAGTTGAGCGGCCACTTCTTCTACCGCGAACTCGAGGGCGGCGACGACGGGCTCTACAGCATCCTCCGCGCCGCCGAACTGGCGCGGGAGAGCAGCCGCCCCATCTCGGCCCTTCTTGACGCCATGCCCCGCTACGCCATCACCCCCGACATCCGCATCCCCTACGCCGCCGGCGACGGCCCGCGGCGCCTCGACGACATCGCCGCCGCCGCCACGGGTGATGTCACGCGCCTCGACGGGGTGCGCATCGCCTACCCCGACGGCTGGGGCCTGGCCCGCTGCTCCGTGACCGAGCCCCTCCTGACCTTTCGCTTCGAGGCATTCACGGGCTCGCCCCACGGAATCGCCGAGCGCTTCCTCGCCCCCGCGCCCGACCTGCTCCGCGCCGTTCGCGAGCGCCTCGCGCTCATGCCTCCTGCGGCGCCGCGGCAGTAGGAGGGGCCTGGCGGACGAAGAGCGGCAGCGTGCCCTCGCTCCGGCCGTCCACGGCCAGGTGGATGGCGTACTGGCCGTAGCTCTTGAACTGTAGCCGCTGGATATTGATCACCCAGTTCGCCGACACCGTCTGCGCGTCGTCACCCATCCGCACGTTCACGTTCAGGTCGAAGCTCGGCATCACCAGGTGCCCATCCTCGTCCACGACGTTCACCTTTATGCGGTGCTCGCCCTCCTCGATCCTCTCGAAGCGTAGGCGCAGCGCCACCGAGCACTGGGGATGTGTCGCGGGCAGCTTTGGCGAGAAGATCGTGTCGAACGTCCCCAGGATGTTGAGCTTCCCGCCCGACTGTGTGGCTGCATCGCAGAGAGTGAAGATCTCGGTTTTCACGAACTGCCTCCGGCCGACAAGAGATCGAGACGTACTGCTCAGTGGGCCTTATAGCGCCACCCGGGCGCGAAGTCAAGGGGCCTCCGCCTCCAGACTTGCTCCGACCCCCGCCCTCGCGCCCCGCGACTCCTGGCTTGCTTTCTGAGGCTGGTCTGCTACAATAGCGGCGTCCTCCACGGGTCCGGCATGGCGAGAGTTCGATGGCGATGAGGTTCCCACGCGAGCAGATTGATTACGTGGCCCACTTAGCGCGCCTGGCGCTCAGCGACGCCGAGCGCGAGCAGTTCGGCGCCCAACTCGCCAGCATCCTCGCCTACGTCGAGAAGCTCAACGAGCTGGACACGACGGATGTGCCGCCGACCGTGCAGGCGATGGGCCTGCGGAACGTGTTCCGCGAGGACGCGGAGCAGCCGTCGGCGGACCGCGTGGCCATGCTCGCCAACGCGCCCGCCCAGGCCTGCGGCTGCTACCTCGTGCCGAAGATACTCGGTTGATGATTGGAGAAACCCGCCGTGCCGAAGCCGCCGATCATGGACCCAGCGACGATTGACACCAGCAGGGTGCAGTACGACATCGAGGGGATCCGCCGCTTCAACAAGCAGCGCCACGAGATGGAGCAGCTCACCGCCATCGTGAGCGTGGACCGCGAGAAGCGGACGATTGTCGCCTACAAGGACCTCACGGACCACGAGTTCTGGATTCGCGGGCACATCCCCGGCCGGCCGCTGATGCCGGGCGTCGTCATGTGCGAGGCGGTGGCCCAGGCCGCCAGCTTCCTCATCGCCCAGTGCATGGAGGACCCGCCCGACTTCGTGGGCTACGGCGGCATGGACCAGGTGCGCTTCCGCGGCGAGGTGAAGCCCGGCGACCGCTTCCTCATCGTCGGTCAGATCGAGAGCATGCGCCGCGCCTACGCCGTCATGCAGGCCCAGGCATTCGTCGGCACCCGCATGGTCTTCGAAGGCGTCATCATCGGCGTGCCCATGTGACCAATGCGGAATGCGGAACGCGGAATGCGGAGTCCACAGCGCAGGCGGCCGGCGCGGGGGGCAGCAACCCACAGTCCAAAGGAGAGCTTGGCCATGTTGAAGCCAACCGGTGACCCGCTTCGCACGAGGACAAAGCAGTTCGCATTGCGGGTAGTTCGGCTCGTGGCCTCCCTGCCGCGGGGCAAGATTGAGGACATGGTCGCGGGACAGCTTCTTCGTGCCGGCACCTCCGTAGGCTCCAACTACCGCGCGGCGGCTCGGGCCAGGTCGCGCGCCGACTTCGTCGCGAAGATGGGGATCGTGGAGGAAGAAGCGGACGAGTCGCTCTACTGGATGGAAATCCTGGTCGAAGCCGGGATTGTGCGCCCACACCTCTTGCACTCGCTGATGGCCGAGGCTGGCGAGATTCTGGCGATGGTCGTCGCCTCCATCAGGACGGCACGACACGCCAGCCGCAAGTGAACTGTCGCTGCCGCGCTTCTTGTCCTCACTTCCGCACTCCGCACTCCGCATTCCGCGTTAGAGCCGGAGAGGCCATTGAACGCACGAGACCGTTTCCTCACCGCGCTTCGCCGCCAACAGCCAGACCGTGTGCCCGTCTGGGAACTCATCGTCAACGAGCCGGTGATACGCGCGCTGCACGGGCCGGGCATCTCCTATCACGACTTCTGCGACCTCGAAGACCTCGACGGCGTGACAGCGTTCGAGAACCAGCGCACCGAGCGCCTCGACACCCACACAGTCCGCGACGAATGGGGCATCGTGTGGCGCACGGACGAGGCCACGGGCATCCCCTATCGCGTGGACGGCCCCATTCACTCGCCCGCCGACCTCGACGCCTACAAGGCGCCCGACCCCGACGCCGAGCATCGCCTCACCGGCCTGGCCGAAGCAGTCCGACGCTTCGGGGGCCGCCGCGCCATCGTCTTCCTCTCCCACGACGCCTTCGAGTTCTCCCACTACCTCTACGGCTTCGACCGCCTGCTCATGGCCTACGTGTTCGAGCCCGAGGCCGCCCACCGCCTGGCCCGCATCGTGACCGACTACAAGAAGCGCGTCTGCGAGCGCGCCGCCGCTCTGGGCGCCGACGTGCTTCTGACCGGCGACGACTACGCCAACCGCAAAGCCCCCCTCATGTCGCCCGCCCACTTCCGCCAATTCGTGCTCCCCTACCTCAAGGAAATGGTCAAGACGGCCCACCGCCTGGGCAAGCCCTTCATCAAGCACACCGATGGCAACCTCTGGCCCATCCTCGACGACATCGTGGACGCGGGGATTGATGCCCTCGATCCCATCGAGCCCATCGCGGGGATGGACATCGGCGAGGTGAAGGCCCGCTACGGCGCCCGCATAGCCCTGTGCGGGAACGTGGACTGCGGCGACCTCCTGAGCCGCGGCACCCCCGAGCAAGTCGTCGAGGCCGTCAAGGAGACCATCGCCAAGGCCAGCCCTGGCGGCGGCCACATCCTTGCCTCCTCCAACAGCATCCACCCAGCCGTCCGCCCGGCCAACTACCGTGCCATGCTCTCCGCCGCCCGCCGCTTCGGCCGCTACCCCCTCGACCCCGCCCTCGTGGCTCATTACCGCACGAGGAACTACATCGGAGGCGACGCTTCAACCCGATGAAGGGCAAAGAGAAGAGTCCCACGTCCGGCCCGCTCGGCGCGGTCCTGAAGTTCGTCTTCGCCGCGCTCTTTGGGGGACTCATTTCCCTCGTCATCAGCGTAATCGTCTATTGGACTGGCGCCCACGAGTTCTGGAGGAGTGGATGGGTCCACACTCTGTGGATCATCCCCCTGGTCTGGGGTGTGCTGGGCATCGTGTGGTTCGACGAGATGCTGGACTGGGCTCGCGAGTTCTTCGAGGGCTTCTCCGAGTCGGCCGGCAGTTGGCGGGGCGGCCGGCGGGGCTGACCGGCGCTGCGCAGGGCACGGCCACGTGGGAGCCCCGCCCGGGCCGGGAATTTGGGGGCGCGGGGCTTGCTCTTGGCGGGATGCGCGCTTATACTGTAGACGGCAGGGCCGTGTGGCCGGCGGTGGGTCGGAGGCCTTTTTCAGGGAAGGACACTGCGATGGGTGAGCGAGACAGGGTGCGCAGGGCGTGGGGCGTGCGGGCGGCGGCCGCGGTGGCCGGGCTGGGGCTGCTGGCGGCGGGCGGCTGCACCTTCTGGGGCGCCGACGGCGGCGGGGCGCTGGAGAAGGATACGGCGTACCGCCTCTACGGGCGCGCGCCGTGGAAGCTGTCGAACAATCCCACGCAGAAGCGGGTGCTTGAGAACTCGTTCGCGACCGTGGCCTGGAGCGCGGCGGAGACGCAGGCGATCGGGGCAGCAGCGGGGCAGGCCACGTTTCGCCAGTCCTCGCGCCGCCACTGGGGTTCCATCATCTTCATCGGTTGGGCGCCCGGTGAGAGCCGCATTCTGCTCGACAAGGGGAGCAGCAAGACTGAGCGCCTCATCAGCCAGTCCACGACCTTCCTCCCCGGCTTCCCTGTGGCAATCGTTGGGATCGATCTGAACGACACGTGGTACTCGCTCGACCGCGGGGAGGAGCTGGCGACGCGGTGCTACCGCGGCGCCGGCCCGGCAGGGCTGATCTGGGGCTACACGCGATGCGTCCAGCCCGCCGCCATCTCGAAGATGAGCGGCAATCCGTGCCTCGCGGGGTCGGAGAGCTTCGGTCGCGACCTTGCCGCCGTGGCCGCCATCAAGGGCGAGGAGGCACGCTACGACTCCAAGTGGGCCACAAACGTGCTGGGCGGCGCCTTCGGCTGGGGACGCGTCAACTTCCAATACTACCTCCAGGTCGCCTGGCTTCCCGTCCCGCTCTGGCGCGTGCGAGAATAGCCGCTGGCCTGGGACGGAGTGCCCGCAGCAATGGCCGCAGACAGCTCCGCTGATTCCCTCCTGGCGAGCCAGGCCGACGTCTTGGGCGAGCAGGTGCTCCAGGGCGGGGCCGACCCGTCCTACGAGGCCTGCGCGCAGCGCCTGCCTGAGCTCCTCGCCTACACCTTCCTCGCCAACGAGGGGTCGAGCGAGGTCATCTACGTCGAGCCCGACGGGCGCCTCGGCGTCCTCGCCGGCGAGTTCGGGCCCGTCCGCCTCGACCACGCGCTCTTCGACCCCGCCAAGCTCCTGCCGCCCGCCGAGCCCAACCGAGCGGTCCGCCGGCTCATCGCCGGTTGGCTGCCCGCCATTGACTTCGCCTTCACCGACGGCAAGAACGGCATCGCGTGGCAGCAGACCGCCTTCGTCGCCCCGACGCGGCCCGAGCTCTACGTCGCATTCAAGTCCGTCCGCGCCGGTGTCGGCGAGGCCACCGTGCGCTTCCGCATCGGGGCCGAGGGGCTGACGCCCGTCGCCGCCGAGTGGTTCGACGCGCGCCAGCGCGAACTGGAGGTGCACTGGGGGACGGCCTTCGCCGACGCCACCCGCATCGAGGTCCCCGAGGGAAAAGTCCCCAAGGCCTGCTACGCCTCCCTCGCCCGCGCACTCGTCACACACGACGGACCCAAGCCCCGCTACGGCGTCGGCATCTACCGCAACCCCAAGGACGACCACTTTCCCCCCGCCACGCTCAGCACGGTGAACGCCTGCGTCGAGTGGAACCTCTTCGCCCGCGCCCGCGCCCACCTCGACTACTATCTCGACCACGCCTTGCGCCCCGACGGCACGTTCGACTACTACGGCCCCGCCGTCTCTGAATACGGTCAACTGCTCGACGCCATGGCCCGCTACGCGCGCCGCAGCCGCGACGGGGCCTGGCTCTGCGGCCGCGTCCCCGAGGCCGAGCGCATCGTCGCACACCTCCTCGCTCTCCGCTGCCAGGGACTCAAGTGGCCCCGCGACGACCCCCGCCACGGCCTCCTCTTCGGCTCCGGCGAGGCCGACACCCACGAGGAGACCGACTTCTACTACGCGGGCAGCGCCTGGGCCTGGCGCGGCCTACTCGAACTCGCCCGCGCCTGGACCGAGCTGGGCGACGACGCCATGCGCGCCCGCGCCGCCGAACTCCGCTCCGAGGCCAAGGCCCTCCGGGCCGACCTCGACGCCAGCATCGCAAAGTCCGTCGTCCCCACCCCCGGCGGCCCTTTCGTCCCCCCCGTCCCCTGCTTCGACAAGCCCTTCCCCACGATGACTGCCGACCGCTTCGCCTCCTACACCAACTACCGCTACTGGCCCGAGATGCTCAGCTCCCTGGTCCTCCGCCCCGAGTGGCACGACGCCATCCTCGCCTACCGCGCGGCCCACGGCGGCGAACTCCTCGGCACCACCCGCTTCCTCGACCGCCTGGACGACTGGCCCTTCGCCGCCTGCGCCCAGGGCCTCCTCGCACGCGACCGCATCGCCCGCTACCTCCTCGGCTTCTACGGCCACCTCGCCGCCCACTGCACCCAGGGCACCTACACCGCCTACGAACAGGTCGCCATCCGCGGCACCCCCACCCGCACTTGCGTCGCCGACTACTGCGTCCCCGCCCAACTCGTCACCCCCCTCATGGCCCGCTGGATGCTCGTGGACGAGGAGCCCGACGCCGAGGTCCTCTGGCTCGGCCGCGCCATGCCACGCCGATGGCTCGGCGCCGGACAGCACCTGAGCGTCCGACGCGCCCCCACCCGCTGGGGCCTCATCGAGTTCACCCTCGAGACCCGCGGCGACGGCTCCATCGCCGCCCGCGTCGTCCTCCCCGACCGCGGCCTCCCTGCCGAGCTACGCCTCCGCCTCCGGCGCCCCGGACCCGCCCCCCTCTCCGCCGTCACCGTCAACGGCCAGCCCCACGCCCTCCTC
>VGYV01000447.1 GCA_016872855.1 Planctomycetota bacterium | reverse complement strand
GACGCAGGCGATGCAGCGGAGAGCATCGCTGAGGAGCCGCAACGCAGCAGCCGCCCCGCTGGCGCCGCAACCCGAAGGGACGCCGCGACTTCTGGCCGCAGGCTGTGTCGTTCGACGTCAGTCCTGAGCGAAGCGAAGGATGCTCTCCGTTGCATCGCCTCCTCCTCACTCCTTGCCTGCGGCCAGACGGTGCCGCTCGCTGGCGAGCGGCGCGGCGTCGCAGCCCGCGTGGGTTCTGAGATAGTTTCTAAACGCATGGCTTGGAGTCACCTCGGTTTGCACCCTCAACCTGTCGGTTGAGGGTGGCACCCCTGGGTCTGCTGAAGTGCTGCCGCGTTGGTAGGAGTGTGCGATGAAGGCCGCCGTGTACGAGGCATTCCGCGGGCCGATCAGGATTCAGACCGTTCCTGACCCGGCGCCTGACGAGTGCGGGGCGGTCATTCGTGTGCGGGCCAACGGCATCTGCCGGAGCGACTGGCACGGCTGGATGGGCCACGACCCCGACATCCGCGTGCCTCACGTGCCAGGGCATGAGCTGGCGGGCGAGGTCGAGGCCGTGGGGAGCCGCGTGACGCGCTGGCGGCGGGGGGACCGCGTGACCGTGCCGTTTGTGTGCGCGTGCGGCGCCTGCCCCCAGTGCGCCTCGGGCAACCACCAGGTGTGTGACCGCCAGGAGCAGCCAGGGTTCACCCACTGGGGCTCCTTCGCCGAATTCGTGGCCCTCCACTACGCCGACGTGAATCTGGTTCGGCTGCCGGACGAGGTGGACTTCGTGACGGCTGCGAGTCTGGGCTGCCGCTTTGCCACGTCGTTCCGCGCGATTGTGGCCCAGGGGCGGGTGCTGCCGGGCCAGTGGGTGGCGGTCCACGGCTGCGGGGGCGTCGGCCTGTCCGCCATCATGATCGCGGCCGCGCTCGGGGCCAACGTGGTGGGCGTGGACATTCAGGAGGATAAGCTCCGCTTCGCGGAGTGGCTCGGCGCCGCCCGCACGGTCAATGCCAGCGAGGTCTCGGATGTAGCCCAGGCCGTGAGGGACCTGACGGGGGGCGGGGCGCACGTGTCGGTGGACGCCTTGGGCAGCCCTGCGACCTGCGCCAACTCGGTCTTGTGCCTTCGGAAGCGCGGGCGGCACGTGCAGGTGGGCCTGCTGCTGGCGGAGCAAAGCGCGCCGCCCGTGCCGATGGACAGGGTAATCGCCCGCGAGCTGGAGATACTGGGCAGCCACGGGATGCAGGCCCACCGCTACGGGGAGATGCTGGCGATGGTCGCCGCGGGCAAGCTGCGGCCCGACCGCCTCATCGGCAAGACCGTGAGCCTGGAGGAGGCGGTCGAGGAGTTGACGGCGATGGACCGCTTCCGCGGCACGGGCGTGACCGTCATCAACCGCTTCTGAATGGCTTGCAGCGATCTGGCATATCGGGGCGAAGACTGCCTGAAGGCAGGACTCCAAACGCGTCGGCCTCCTGGTTCGGAGTCCTGCCTTTAGGCAGTCCTCGGCCCTGCGTCAGGGCGTCTTGTCGGGCTTCTTGAGGGCGGCGAGGGTCTTGGCGATGGCGTCGGCGGCCTGGGCGACGACGTTGGCGACTGCGGCGTTCATGGCTTCGGCGAAGGCGGCGGTGGTTCTGGCCGCGGCCTCGCGGCTGGCGGCGAAGCGGGCGGAGAGGAGGACGGCCCCGTCGTCGGCCTGCTTGAGGAGGAGCTCGAGCTCGCACTCGGCGCGCCAGGCGGGGTCGGCCTGGACCTCGTCGAAGCGGGTGAGGCGGCCGTCGAGGATGAGGTCGGGGCGTCGGAGGAGGCGGTCGTCGGCGACGACGCGTGCGATGCGTCGGGCGTCGAGGGTTCGGCGGAGGATGGTGCTGAGCATGTCGGCGGGCGGCTCGACCCAGCGGCTGGTCTCGTGGTAGCCGGCGGCGAGGGGGCCTTTGCGGAAGAGGATGCGCTCGCGGTAGCGCGGGGCAGCGCCGAGGGTGTGGACGGCGAGGACGAGGTCGGCGGGCGCCGCGTCGGGCCGCGGCTCGACGGCGGGGGGGTCAATGGTGTAGTAGTGGACGGGCACGAGCGACCGCGGGAACAGGGTGCAGCCGGCCAGAAGGAAGGGCAGGGCGGGGAGGAGTGGAAGGGCGGGTCTCATGGGTTTCTTCTCCTGTTGATTTCCGATTTGCGATTGCCGATTTCAGAGAAGGCAATCGGCGGGTGGCGCCGCGCCCCGGCCGCTCTGAAATCGCAAATCGGCAATCGGCAATGGGCAATGTCATGGCTCGCCCCTTCTGCCTCGGAGGAGGGCCGAGGGGTCGCGCTCGAGGGCGTCGAGGAGGTCGCGCGCGGCGCGGAGCACGCGGCCAAGGTCATCGAGGGTGCGGAGGAGGTCGCGCTCGACGTTGGCGAAGGAGCGGCGGATGTCCTCGCGCGCGGTGGCAAGGTCCTTGACGGCGGCGGCGACGGTGTCGGCGCCCTTGCCGATGCTGTCGGCGGCGGAGCGGATGGCCTTGGTGGTGGCGGCCAGCTCGACGCCTTCGAGCTGCTTGCTGGCCTCGGCGAGGGTGGCATCGAGGCGTTTGAGGGTGTCGGCGAGAGGCTTGCGGGCCTCGTCGAGGGCGGTCTGGACGGCGTCGAGGAGCTTCTGTGTGCGGGCGGCGGCGGCCTCTGCGGCGTGTCCGACGGCGATGGCGGCCTTTCCTGCATTGGCGAGGGCGTCCTTCACGTCGGCCTGGGCGGCGCGGACGGCGTTGTTGAGGGCGGCGGCGAGGTCGGCGGTGTGCTCGCGGAGGTCCTCGACGGCCCTATTGGCGTTGTCGAAGAGGTCCTCGGCGCGGCGGAAGAGGCCGGGCAAGTCGTCGGGCTTGATCTTCGAGAACACGGTGTCGAGGCGCTCGATGAGCTTGGTGACGCGCTGGAGTGCCAGGGGCACGCTGTCAGCGAGCGTCTCCTCGAGGTCGGCCATGACGGAGGCGCGGACGGGGATGAAGGCGCCGGGCTCGAGCTCGGGGGCCGCCGTGTCGGTGCCGCCCGAGAGGTCAATCACATAGGGGCCGAAGAGCGAGAGGAGGGTGTAGCGGGCCTTGACGCCCTTGCGGAGGGTGACCTTTGCGGGGTCAACGCCGATGGTGACGCCCACGCGGTTTTCTGGGGTGACGCGGAGGTCGAGGACCTTTCCGACGGTGACGCCGCGGTAGGAGACGCGGGAGCCTTCGTTGAGGCCGGAGACGGTTTCCTCGAACTCCACGTAGTAGCGGTCGAGGCGCTGGCGGCCCAGGCCGGTGAGCGTGGCGACGACCAGGGCCAGGATGATGAGGACAGAGACGATGAAGAGGCCGACCTGGAACTTCTGTCGCTTGGTAGCCACGGTAGCGGTCCCTCAACGTGAGGCGGGCGAGGAGGCGTCGGCCCCCACGCGGAAGAAACGACGCACCTCGGGGTCGGTGGAGCGGCCGACGGCATCGAGCGGGCCGAAGAAGCGGACGGTTCCGCCTGCGAGCATGAGCACGCGGTCGGCGATGGCGCGGATGGAGTCGAGGCTGTGGGTCACGGCGACGACCGTGATGTCCAAGAGGTCGCGCAGGCGCAGGATGAGCTGGTCGAGGCCGGCCGCGGTCACGGGGTCGAGGCCGGCCGACGGCTCGTCGAAGAAGACGAGCTCGGGGTCGAGCGCGATGGCGCGGGCGATGGCCACGCGCTTGCGCATCCCGCCCGAGAGGTCCGAGGGCATCTTGTCCCCCGCGTCCCCGAGGCCGACGAGGCTGAGCTTCAGGCTCACCAGCGCGGGCACAAGCTCTTTGTCCATCCCCCGCTCCCGCATAGGGAGGGCGACGTTTTCGGCGGCGCTGATCGAGTTGAAGAGGGCGCTCGCCTGAAACGACACGCCGAAGCGGGCGCGGAAGCGGTCCAGCTCGTCCTCCTCCATCTGCGTGATGTCTTGGCCCCAGAGTCGGACGACGCCGCTGGTGGGCCGCAGGAGGCCGATGAGGTGGCGCAGCAGCGTGGTCTTGCCGCAGCCGCTCACGCCCACGATGGCCATGATCTCGCCGCGCCGCACGTCGAAGCTCACGTCCTCCAGGACGCGGACCGAGTCGTATTCGGCCACGAGGTCCTGCACTTCGATCACGGGTTCCATTGGTCGCAGCCACTCACACAAAGAAGAAGAACACGGCGAAGATCATGTCGGCGACGATGATGAGAAAGATGTCCATGACGACGGAGCGTGTGGTGGCGAGGCCGATGCCGCGTGCGCCGCCGGCCACGCGCAGGCCGTTGTGGCAGGCCACCAGGCCGATGATGACGGCGAAGATGGCGCTCTTGAGCAGCCCTTGGCCCATGTCGCCCAGGGTGGCCGCGCCGACCATCTCGTTCCACCAGGCCACAGAGCTTTCGCCGAGCAGGGCAATGCCGACCACGTAGCCACCGGCGTTGCCCGCGGCCATCGCCAGCACCGTGAGGGCCGGCACGACGAGCAGCAGCGCCCAGAGCTTCGGGGCGATGAGGAACCGCGCCACGTTCAGGCCCATCGAACGCAAGGCGTCTATCTCCTCGTCCACCGTCATCGTGGCCAGCTCGGCCGTGATGGCCGCGCCGGTGCGGGCCGACACGATGATTCCGGTGAGGAACGCGCCCAGCTCGGTCGAGAAGGCCACCACCACCAGGTCGGCCACGAGAATCGTCTGCCCCACCTGGCGGAGCTGGGCGGCCGACAGCAGGGCGATGACGATGCCGAGGAGGAAGTTCAGCAGCGTCACGATGCCGATGGCCCGCACGCCCATCTCGTGCAACTCGTCCATCAAGGCGCCCCACCGCAGCCCCTTGCCGCTCGCCGGGGCGAGCACCGACCAGTAGAGCGCGTCAACCCCCAGGTCGCGGGCCGACCGCAATTCGTCCATGCGCTCGAACACGGCGCCGCCGAGGCGTTCGAGGAGGCCCTCCTGCGGCGGCGAGGGGGCGGGCTGGTCCTCCAGGGCGGGACGCAGGAAGTCGAGGAGCCTTGCGGCCTGGCCCTGGGCGCCGTCGAGGCGGAGGTCGGCCCCCCGTTCGCGGGCCGCCCTCATCGCCAGCCGCAGGAAGGCCGCCCCCTGCGTGTCCAGCCGCTCCACGCCGCGGAGGTCCACCGCCACGCACCGCGCCCCCGCATCGAGCCGGGCGCGCACGGCGCCCCACAGCTCGCGCCCAGCGTCGAGCGACAGCCTCGCCGGCGCCACCAAGGGCGCCTCTGTTCCGCCCGGAGAAATGGGGGTGCTCATGGCGTGTTCCGTTGCTCCGCATTTCCGATTGCCGATTTCCCATTGCCGATTTCAGAGAGAAGTGCGAACCGGTCCGCGCGACGCCGCGCACCACTAGAGAGAGGGCACGCGCTGCTCTTGTTCTGAAATCGGAAATCGGAGATCGGAAATTGGCAATCTCACTTCTTCGGCCTGCCGTCCGTCCCCAGCGGGGCCTCGCCCGCCACGTCGCCCATCGCCCAGAGCAGGCCGTTGAGGAGGTGCTTCTGGAAGCGCTCCTCGGCCCACACGTCCTTGCCGTGGCCCAGGGCGGTGTAGAAGACGCGGCCCTTGCCATACGGATGGCACCAGGCGATGCCGAAATCGAGGTCCTTGCGGACCTCCTCGCCCTTCTTCGGGTCAATCGAGCCGTTGTCGAGGCTGATCAGCACGTGGGTCTTCTCGCGCGACCACGGGTTGAAGGCGTAGATTTCGTCGTGCACCTCGAAGCTCTCGCCCAGGTGCGCCGTGGCGGGGTGCTTCGTGTCCTCCACGACCATCCGCACCTTGCCCACCCAGGGATGGCTCACGAACACCCCACCAACCATCTCGTCGTACTCCGGCCACTTCGTCTGCGGGCACATCCAGGAGGCGGAGTGGATGGCGACGAGGGCCTTGCCGCCCTTGACGAACTCGATGAGCGCCTTCTTGTTCTCGTCGCTCAGCGGCGGCGGGGCCGGCTCGCCCTTGGCGGGCGGCTCGGGCTTAGTCAGCTCGCCGCTGCCATAGCTCACCATCGCGTCGAACTTCCCGAGGTACTCGGGCGTCCACTTCGAGCAGTCCGTGCACTCCTCGACCTCGAACGCCGCGTTCTCCTTCGCCGCGGCGTCCTTGAGCACCTGGAGCGCGCCGGCGATGCCATCGCCGTGGCGGTAGGACTGCGTCTGCGAGAAGTACACGACCCGCCGCTTCGCCCCCGCCTCGGCGGCCCCCGCGCCCAGGAGGGCCGCCAACCCGATGGCCGCCGCCACCACAACGCTTCCGTTCCTCATCGCTCGTCTCCTTGCCGAGAAGCCACCCCCCACGCCCCCCATCTCTACCACCCCTCCCGCCCGCTGTCAAGTGTCGCTCAGAGTCGCGCAGACTCGCTCAATTGCGGATCGCCCGATCCGCAGCCTCCGGCCCCAGAGTCGTCCAGTGTTTGCCACAGTCGCTCACCTGTGCGCCACACGGCCCCTGCCCCCTCCCCCGGGGGAGGTGCCACAGCCAGGGGCGCTGGAAGCCCGAGCAGGCGTGCGCCACGCCCAGCCGCCGCTTGGCCCGGCTCACCGAGGCCCACGACAACCCCGCTCCCCGCGCCCGCCGGCCCACCTCTCGGCTCGCCAGCGGGCCCCCCTCGAGCGCCGCGAGCAGCCAGGCCGCGGCAGCCGTCAGCCGCTCGGGCGCGCGGCCCGGCCGCCTCACCGCCCCCGGCTCCCACGCCACCCTCGGCACGCCCGAACTGCCCACCAGGCGAAAGGCCAGCCCGCTGGCCCCCGCCACCAGGGTGTTCTTCATGGGCATAAGTGTCCGCCATTCCGACACTTCGGCGTCCGCCACCACCGCCCACGCCGCCCGCGTCGCCATCTGCCCGCTCGTGCGGGCCACCGCGAGCACCCCGGCACCCGTCTCCTCGGCCAGCTCGCCCAACGCGGCGAGCACCCCCTCCACAGCCCCCCGCCGCCGGGTCACGAACGCCTCCACGGGGTCCACCACCACCAGCCTCACCCCGCCCCGCATCCCCACCGCGTGGCGCACGGCGGCCAGGTGTTCCGCCAACGCAAATGTCCGCCGCGGAACCACTTGCGTCGCCTCGGCCACCCGCACCTCGGCCACC
>VGYV01000446.1 GCA_016872855.1 Planctomycetota bacterium | reverse complement strand
GATGGCCGCCTGCAAGGCCAGTTGATACCAGCCCTTGTGCAAGGGCTGACCAACGACACAACATAAGATATACCACGTACTTATGGAATTCGACTCAATCTCATGAGCAGGCAATTCTGGCAATGCCGAAGGCCGCACTCCAAACTACGGCCTCAGCACCACGCGGAGCGATTCGCCGCGTTGCATGAGGGCAAAGGCCCGCTCGAAGTCGGCCAGCGGCAGAATGTGGGTGGCCAACTTGTCCATCGGCACGGAGCCGCCGGCGATGAGGTCCACCGCACGCTTCACCTGGGTCGGGGTGGAATCGCTCGTGCCGACGACGCGGAGTTCGTTGTAGTGGAGCGGACGGCTGTCAATCGAGAGCAGGCTGCCGCCCGCAGGGAGCGAGGCGAAGAGGCAGACGACGCCCCGTTTGCGCACGAGATTGATGGCCTGCTCCTGCGGCTTCGTGGCTGGCGCGGCGACGATGCAGACGTCGGCGCCGAGGCCGCCTGTCATGTCCTTGACCACCTTTGCCAGGTCTTCGGTGGCGGGGTTGACAAGGCGGTCGAAGCCAAATGCCTCGGCCTGCCGCAGCCTCGCCTCGTTGATCTCGGCGAGGATGACCCTTGCGGCGCCGAACTCGCGGGCGATGACGGCGTTCATGATGCCCATCGGGCCGGCGCCGATGACGACCACCGTGTCGCCCTTCTGGAGGTCGCAATTCTCGGCGGCGTTGACGCAGCAACTGAGCGGCTCGGCGAGGGCGGCGTGCTCGGGCTTCACGCCCGGCGGCACCTTGACGGCGTGGCCGTTGCGGAGCGCCCGCTCGGGCACGACGACGTATTCGGCCATGCCGCCCTCATACTTGAAGCCCATCGCGGCCATGTCCACGCACAGGTTGGTCCACCCCCGCTGACAATAGGCGCAGGCACCGCACGAGACCGACGTGGCCATCACAATGCGGTCGCCGACGGAAACGACCTCGGAGGTCGTTTTCTGCCAGAAACGACCTCCGAGGTCGTTTCCGGCTCTGTCCACGATGCCTGTGAACTCGTGTCCGATGATGCGGGGCGGCGTAATCTTAGGATTGCCATGGAGATACGACTTCAGGTCGGTGCCGCACACGGCGCAGGCGTCCACCTTCACCCGGATTTCGCCCTCGCCGCAGACGGGCGCAGGCACTTGCTCAAGACGAATGTCACCAGGCCCGCGGTAGATCAACGCTCTCACTAGGAAGGCTCCTACCCCTCGCAAGGGGCTCGCGCCGGGCTAGAAAGGTTAATAGTTAAGACCTGACCCTCCCTCCCCCAGGAACTTGCCGAGTCTGCCGAGTCGAACATCTTGGGCATCTGGCATCGGCTGCCCCCAACGGCTCGTGGTGCCTCGTCGCACATCGCCAAGCTCCCCGGTCAGTAGCCGGTGCCGGCGTCGGGCGCGCCGTCGAGGACCTTTTCGGTGGAGCCGACGCCGAGGCGTTTGCAGCCCTGCTTGAGGTAGCCGATGGCCGTCTCCCAGGAGCGGACGCCGCCCGAGGCTTTGACGCCCATCGTCTTGCCGACCGTTTTCAACATGATGTCTATCACCTCGGGCGTGGCGCCGCCGTCGGCGAAGCCGGTCGAGGTCTTCACGAAGTTGGCGTGGGCGGCCTCGGCGAGCTTGCAGGCGGTGGCCACCTGGTCGGGCGTGAGGAGGCTGGTCTCCAGGATGACCTTGACGAGGACGCCCTTGGGCTTGGCCTCGGCCACCACCGCCTCGATGTCCTTCTGCACGAAGGCGTAGTCGCCCGAGAGGAACTTCCCGATGTTCATCACCATGTCCAGCTCATTCGCGCCGTCCTTGATGGCGAGGCGGGCTTCGAGGGCCTTGACCTCGGAGCGGTTGGAGCCGTGAGGGAAGCCGATGACGCAGGCGACGGTGGTGTGAGAGCCCCGCGTGGCCTTGACCGCGGCGGCGACATCGGTCGGCCGCACGCAGATGTTGCCCACGCCGCGCTCGACGCACATCTTGCAGTGGGCCGCCACGTCCTTGTCCGTGAAGTTCGGCTTCAGCACCGCGTGGTCAATAGCTTTGGCAACTTGCTCTCGCGTGAACATGGGTGAGTCTCCTAATCTCGTTGGGGGATGAATGGATGGTTGCATGGATGGATGAATGGGAAGACCAGACTCGCTCTTTCATTCATCCAATCATCCACCCATCCATTCATCCTCTTTCAATGCATTTCCCTGCCGCCGGTGACGTTGATCGCCTGCCCGGTCATGTAGTCTGCGCCTTCTGAGGCGAGGAAGAGCGTGACAGCGACGACGTCCTTGATGGCGGCGAGGCGGCCGAGGGGGACCTTGGACGTGAACTTCTTGATAATCTCGTCCCGCGGGAGGCCGAGGTTCTTCACATAGCCGGCGGAGACGTGGCTCCACACGCCGGTCTCGAGCACGATGCCGGGGCAGAGGCAATTGACGTTGATGTTCACCTCGGCCAGCTCGTAGGCCAGGGCCTGGGTGAAGCCGATGACGGCGGCCTTGGCCGCCGAGTAGTGGCTCATCAGAGCCGAGCCGGTCTTGCCCGACTTCGAGGAGAAGTTGACGATCTTCCCGTACTTCCGCGCCTTCATGAGCGGCACGACGTGCTTGCAGAAGAGAAACGTGCCCTTGCAGTTGACGGCGAACACGGCGTCCCACTGCTCCGCGGTGAGTTCCTCGACCTTGCCCTGGCCGACGATGCCCGCGACGTTGACCAGGATGTCCACCTGGCTGTCGAAGGCTCTCGCGGCGGCGGCGACGGCGGCCTTGACCTGCTCCTCGTCCGTCACGTCGGCGGCGAGGCCAAGCGCGCCCCCGCCGACCTCCTTAGCGGCGGCCTCCACCGCCTCCTGCCTCAGGTCGGTGATGAACACGCGAGCGCCGCCCTGTGCGAGGGCGGCTGCGATGCCCTTGCCAATGGCACCCGCGGCGCCAGTCACAAGCGCGGTCTTGCCTGAGAAATTCATCCTGGCCTCCTTCTGCGTCCCGGATTCCTGAGTGGCTACAGGATACCGAAATGCGCCCTGGCGTGCAACACCCGGCGGGCTTCTCTTGAGCCGAGCTTGGGGCCGCTTGAAACGTGGCTCGGGCAGGCTATAATAGGGGCAGAGGACTTGTGCCATTCCGGGAGATGTGTCTATGCGCCGCCAAGGCTCTATGGTGGACGCGCCTGCTGCTGAGGGCATCGAGATCGAGGGCCAGTGTTTCGCAGACCCCTTCGACATCCCTGCGGCTCTCTCGCCGAAGGTGCAACCTGGCCAGTACCCGGCGATCTTCCGGATCATTGAGGCGCGGTACCGCCGCCTCCTGCGCAAGGCATCGAAGGGGCCCAGGCCGCGAGCCTTGCTGCTGTGCAGCCGCAGAGTCGTCGCCGAGGCCGCCACGCCCGAGGAGTTCGACTTCGACGAAATCCGCCGCATCGAGGCCAGACTCGATGCTGTCTGCTTCGTGTACAGCACGGGGGACCTCGTTGAGGACTGCGCGTGGAGCGGGGTTGGGGTTGGGGACGCCTACCCCACGCTGCGCGTGTGGGTCGCTCCGGCAGGCACACCGGAGGCGGCAGTTCCAGACGTCGGCGCAGAGGTGTTGGCAGACTTCGACACGGGCAACCCGAGGCATCCGAAGGGCTTCTGCGCCTTCGATGACTCGGTGCGCCAAGAGGTCGGGATCGCGCCGCGCGTTCACGCCCAGGCGTCCCACCTCGGCGGCAACTACTGGTGTGCGGGCGCGCCTGCGCGTATCGCGGTGAAGGATGAGCAGGGCCGGACGCGTGTTCATGAGACACGCGTGCGCTTCGTCCCTCACTGGGAGTCCAGCCCGTTTGTCTGGGCCAACCCTGCCCGGCGCGGGCTCGTCGGCCGGGAAGTGCTCTTCGGCCTGCGCCTCAGGATCGGCCTGGATTCCGCCGCCCGGCGGACGACCGTCGAGTTCGCATGACGCCGCGGCCTGGGAAGCAACGCTGCACGCGAGCGACGCAAGAGCCGCGTCGCGCGCCAACGCTGGCCGACCCGGCCGCCCGACTGTTTGACAGGGAGGCGCGCCCCGGATAAGATGCACTGGTGCCTCGTTCGGTCTGCAACGCTGTTAGGAGCTGGTCATGCGGGCAATGAAGGTCTTGGCAGCGGTCGCTCTCCTGCTCATGGCGGGCTGCTCGACGGCGATCATCCCGGAGAAGGTGACCGCCATCGAGCTGACGGGCAACTACAACACGCCCGACGGCATGGTGGTGGACAGGGAGGGCAATATCCTGCTCTCGTGCCCGAACTCGAACGACCCGACGCCAGGGGCGTTCATCCTGAAGATAGACAAGGACGACGCGGTGAGCGAGGTGGTGAAGCTGCCCGAGCATCCCGTCACGAAGAAGCCCTGCGGCCCGCTGGGGATTGACGTGGGGCCGGACGGCAATCTCTACGTGGCCGACAACCAGTGGTTCACGGTCGCCGGGAATGCCGCGTTCCCGGACAAACACCAGTCGCGTCTGCTCCGCGTGGTAATGAAGGGCGGCAAGGCCGAGAAGGTCGAGGTCCTGGTCACTGGCTTCATCATGGCCAACGCCGTGGCTTGCCACGGCGATTCGGTCTACGTCACCGAGAGCAAGTTCAGCACCGACCCCACGCCGCCCATGCGCAGCGGCGTGCTCCGCTTCAAGCTGTCGGAGCTCGACCCCGCCAGGCCCATCGCCCTGAAGCCGAACGGCGAGGACCCGCACGTGTGCGCGCGCATGAAGACCGAGAACATGGACTGGGTGGGCGCCAACGGCGCGGGCTTCGGGGCCGACGGCACGCTGTACGTGTGCAACTTCGGCGATGCCAAGCTCGAGGCCTTCACGTTCAACGCCGAGGGCAAGGTCGCGTCCCACAGGATGGTCGCGCGGCTCAACGGGATGAAGTGCTGCGACGGCCTGAAGGTGTGCCCCAAGACGGGCGCGGTCTACATCGCCGACTTCCTCGGCAACGCCGTCCACAAGGTCTGCCCCAAGACCGGCGCGGTGACGACCATCGCCCGGAACGGCAACACCACGGGGCGGAGGGGCCGCCTCGACCGGCCGTCCGAGCCCTGCGTCCGCGGCAACAAGCTCTACGTGGCCAACATTGACCTGCCGCTCGCGGGCAACCGATACGATGCGCCCCACACGATCACGGTGATCGAACTGGGCGAATGAGGGCCGCAAAGCGAGGATGAATGGATGGGTGGATGAATGGATGAGTGAAAGAGGGGAAGGGCGAATGGCCTTTCCTCTCTTTCATCCAAGCATCCAATCATCCAGTCATCCCTCACAATGAACAGGGGAACCCCGATGAGGCGTGTCGCACGCTGCACACTGGCATGGGCCACCTTTGCCGCGCTCGCCCTTGCCGCCAACGAGAAAGAGCTCCAGCTCGACGAGGCGAAGAAGCCCCAGGCCGGCGAGGTGTATGCGAAGAAGGCGACGTGGCCCGAGGCGATGGCCGCCACGCGGGCCAACTACCTCGCATGGCTCGCCGAATCGAGCAAGGGCGATGGGGCCACAGGCTTCAAGCCGTGGGACAGCGGCTCCGTGGCCGGCGACGGGCCGGGCAAGCAGGTCTCCGTCAACGTCGCAGGGCTTCAGACGATGCGCCTGGTCGCCACGCTCGAGGGCGGCGGCGGCAACTGCCATATCTGGGGCGACGCCCGCCTCATTGACAAGGCGGGCAAGGAGACCCGCCTCAGCGCCCTCAACCCCCTCGCTGTCCAGGTCGGCTGGGGACAGCTCCTCCGCGACAAGAACTGGGAGAATCACCCCCTCCAGATCGGCGAGCGGAAGTTCCAGCACGGCATCTGGGTGCACTCGAACAGCGACGTGGCCTACGCCCTCGCCGGCCGCTTCGACCGCTTCGAGGCCTGGGTGGGCATGGATGCCCATCGCGCGGTCGGCGTCGCCCGCTTCCAGGTGCTCGCGGGCACGAAGGACATCTTGCCCGGCCTCTGGCGGCAAGTGGCGGCCGACTTCCCGGCCGAGGCCGCCTGGCTCACGAAGGACCTGCCCCGCGACCAGCACCTCGCCTGGTTCCACGACCGCAAGGGGCCGCAGTTCGAGTACGGCATCGTCAACCGCGCGGTCACTGGCCTCGGGCCGAGCGGCGAGCAGCCCCGCAAGGAGGTCGCGGACCTGCTGAAGACGGCGCCCGACGGCGATGCCCGCTGGCTCGACCTCTACACCCGCGCATGCGCCCAGCGCGACGCCCTGGCCGCCATCGCCGAGGTCAAGCTCCCAACCGTCCGCCAGGCCATCGAGAAGGAACTCGCCGCCGTGGCCGCCGCGAAGGCCCCCTCCGACGACCCCCGCTGGCGCGAGCTGGCCGCCAAGGCCGCGCGCTACGCCGAGGCCCTCAAGCCCCTCGGCAACATCAGCCTCGCCACGCTCCGCCCCTCCCTCGAGGCCCTCGCCGCCGCATTCCCCAAGCGCTACCCCGCCAAGGACGCCCTCCTCAGACAAGTCGCCGAGAACGAGCAGCTCTGGGCAAGCGTCTCCGAGCGAGTGCTCAAGGGCGACGAGGCCGCGCTGAAGCAGATCCCTGAGTTGCGCGACAAGGTGGCCGGCCTCTGGCAGGCCATCCGCCTCGGCTACGCCAGCATCGAGGAGTTTGCCGCCGCCCCACCCACGCCCGAGATGGTGAAGGAGTGGGAGGCGCAGTTCGCCGCCCTCCAGGCCGACCTGGCCAACAAGGGCCACTTCGCCCGCGTCGGCCCCGACGTCTATCGCCCCGAGGCCCTCATCGCCGAGAGCGACCGCGACCCGGCCGACATCGTCCTCCGACGCACCGCGGCCCTCATTGACCACCTCAGGAGCAACCTCCCGCAGGTTGCGAACCTGCGCGAGGTTCTGGCCGCTCTCGAGCAACAGCTCGGCGAGCTTCAGGCGGCGAGCGCGAAGATTGACCCCGCGTGCGCCGACGCCCGCTACGCCCTCTACGCCCAGGCCTGCCGCATCCGCCGCCAGGCCGCCTTCGCCAATCCGCTCCTGGCCTTCGACAAGCTCCTCTTCATCAAGCACCACCGCTCGCTCTACAGCCACATGTGCGACCAGTACTACGGCATCACCGCCAAGCCCGGC
>VGYV01000445.1 GCA_016872855.1 Planctomycetota bacterium | reverse complement strand
GGCGCTGGTGAGCCTGCTGGGGGGTGCGGACGACAAGCTGATCGGGGCCTGGAACGGCTGGATAACGGCCTGCTTCCTGCTGGGCGCCGCCGCAGGGGGGGCGGCGTTCGGGTGGCTGGGCGACCGCATCGGGCGGGTGCGGGCCATGGCGCTGAGCATCCTCACCTACTCGGCGTTCATGGGCCTGAAGGCCTTCGTCACGGAGCCGTGGCACCTCGCGGCGCTCCGCTTCGCCTCGTCGCTGGGCATGGGCGGGGAGTGGGCGCTCGGGGTCGCCCTGGTGATGGAGTGCTGGCCCGAGAAACTGCGGCCCAGGCTGGCCGGCGTGCTCGGGGCCTCCGCTAACTTCGGGTTCCTCCTCGTCGCCTTCGTGGGCACCCAGGTGGATGTGACCGCGGAGTCCTGGCGCTGGATGCCCATGGTGGGCGCGGCGCCGGTGCTTCTGGCGGCGTTCGTGGCGCTGTGGGTGCCGGAGTCGGAGCGCTGGAAGGCGGCAGTGCGCGGCGGGCATTCGCGGCCGATTCACGAGATCTTCGCGCGCGGCCTGCGCAAGAGCACGCTCCTGGCTATCGTCTTCGCCTCCATCCCGCTCATCGGCACCTGGGCCGCCGTGAGCGGCTGGCTGCCCATGTGGGCCGACCAGTTGGCTGATGAGCGCGTCGCACAAGTCGCGCATGAGAAAATCGTGCCCGTGGTCTTGGGCCAGGTGAGGGCTGACAGTCTGGGCGACAAGCTGCTGGCCGAAGCGCGTGTGGGAGCTCCGGCACCGGACAAGGAGCGCATGGAGCGCGACGTGCTCGCGCGGCTCGTTGTGGGCATGGCGCTTGCCAGGAATGCAGAGAGCGAGAAGCAAGCGGCCGGGGGCGCGTTGAAGGCGGCTCGGCTCCTGCCCGAGGAGCAGGCTCGTGTGACGGAGTGGGTTCGTGCCGCGCTGGCACGGGCTCCCCAAACCAGAGAGATGATCGTGGAGGTGAAGAAACGCGCTGCGGCACCCAAGGCGATGACTCAGGTGATGATCTCGATCGGGGCGATCATCGGGTGCTTCGTGGCGCCGATAGTGGGAGGGCACATTGGGCGGCGGCCGGCCTACTTTGGGCTCTGCCTCCTCTCGCTCGTCTTCACCGGCTACCAGTTCGGGTTCCTGCACGCCTACGACGCGCAGTTCCTCATCCTCTCGGGCATCGTGGGGTGCGTGACGGCGGCGTTCTACGGCTGGCTGCCGCTGTATCTGCCCGAGCTGTTCCCCACGCGGGTGCGGGCGACGGGGCAGGGGTTGAGCTTCAACTTCGGGCGCATACTGGCTGCGGCGGGCGCGGTGCAGATGGGCCAGCTCGTGGGCCTCCTGGGTGGCAGCTACGCCCGGGCGGGGGCCACGATCACCCTCATCTACGCCGTGGGCCTGGTCCTCATCTGGTTCGCGCCCGAGACCAAGGGCAAGCCGCTGCCGGAGTGAGCTTGACGGCGGGAGCATCAGGGACTAAGATCGAGGGTGTGGGAAGCCCCAGCGCTACAGGAGGTCTGGCCGTGGAACTGGCGAAAGGCGAGATCAAGAGACAGCTTGCAGCCTGTCTGAGCGGGGAGAGGGAGGTGCGCCGCATCGTCATCTTCGGCTCGTTCGTCACCGATCCCGCCCCCAACGACCTGGACGTGGCCGTATTCCAGGACAGCGATGAGGACTACCTTCCTCTGGCTCTGAAGTACCGCAGGGCGACCCGCGCGATTGCCCGGCGCATCCCGCTCGACATCTTCCCAGTCCGAGCCACTGGCGCCCATGGGCCGTTCCTCGATGAGATCGCCAAGGGCGAGGTGATCTATGAACGATGAGGCCAAGGAGTGGCTCTCCTACGCCGAGGAGAACCTCCGTCTGGCAGAGGTGGCTATGGGGAGCCACCTATTCAACTCCTGCATCCAGAACGCCCAGCAGGCGACCGAGAAGGCGCTCAAGGCTGTCGGCTTCCTCAAGGGGCTGCCGCTCAAGAAGACCCACAGCATCCGTCAACTCCGCGACGCCCTTGTCCAGACCGGCCTCGCGCCTGCCCTGACCGACGACGAGTGTGACTTGATGGACTCGGTTTATCTTCCGTCGAAGTACCCACTGGGTTCTGCCCTCCCTCGCTTCGTGCCCGATGAGGCGATTACCCGGCAGTGCCTCAACATTGCGGATAGAGTGGTGACCGCAGCGGAGAACCTGCTGACTCCTGCCCAGCAGCAGGGTCCGCCAGAGTAGCCTGGGGTTCAACTTCGGGCGGATACTCGCGGCGTCGGGCGCCCTTCAGATGGGCGCGCTGGTGAGCTTTCTGGGCGGCTACGCCCGGGCAGGGGCCACGACCACCCTCATCTACGTCCTCGGCCTGGTCCTGGTGTGGCTGGCGCCCGAGACCAAGGGCAAGCCGCTGCCGTAGTAGGCTTCCGCGTGCAGGTTCGCACGCCCTACGGCTTGGGCGCAGCCTGGAGCTTCTTCATCCAGGCGTCGAGATCGGGGAGGCCAAGGTCCACCCTGGCGATCTTCCAAAGGCTTCGGCCCTGCTGAACGAGGCCAACGGTGGCGCTCGCGCCGTCGAGCTTGACCTCGATGGTTGCCTTGTCGCCCTCGATCTTCGGCTCGCCCACCTGGACATCCTTCGCTGCCTTGAGCTTGGCGACCAGCTCGCCGATGTAGTCCACACCCGCGGCGGGGTCCTTCTCGTGGCGGCGGGCGAGGGTGCGGATCGTACTCCTCGTGGCGTCGGTGAAGCAGACGAACGCCTTGGTGACGCTGCCCGGTTCCTCCTTCCGGGCGGCCTGGAGCATCGTCTCTACGGCAGCCCTTGGCGTGGCGAACTTCGGGTTGACATCTATGAACGTGCTGCGCACCAAGAGGTAGGCGTTCCAGGCCACGACGAGGATGGCGGCGGCCATGGCGAGGTTCCAGAGGCCCGCTCGGAGGCCCCGCGGCCTGTCGCCCCCGAGGTACTTCCTGCGGTTGTGCAGGATGGCGAAGGCGACGTAAGCGATGGGCAGCAGAATGGCGCAGATGGCCGACGTGGCGACCCCCAACCACAAGGGCACCTCGCCCCAGAAGACGGCGCCGAAGAAGCCTGGCACCGGGATCAGCGACGCCAGGCGGTAGCGCCAGCCCGTGGGCTCGATCTTGAGCGCCTCGCACACGATGAATGCCGCCACAACCATGTGCAGGGAGATCGAGGAGAGCGCCATCGAGAGAATCCCCAGGTCGAACATCACACGCCCCAGGGTCCTTCCGGCGAAGACCTCCAGCGTGCCAGCCGCCACCACAGGCTTCACGTCCAGCCGCGTCAGGGGGTACACCGTGTCCTGGAGAGTGTTCGCCGCTGCGATCACGAGGAGCCCCGTGGCCAGGACGAAGGGGAGGAACATGCCCGTGGCCAGGTCGAACTTGGCCAGGCCCCTATGCTCTCTGCCCCAGCCGCGCGCGAGCAACGTGTAGGGATAGAGGAAGGTCATGTTGATGCCGACGCAGGCGGACAGGCCGCCGACCATGACAGCGATGCCCTGGGGGTCACTGGGCATGGGGAAGGTGAAGAGCCCGCGCCAGAACTCGCCCCATCGGATGCCCGTCTTGGCAATGACCACCACGAAGGCCACGATGATGATCCACACCATGAGCTTGAGCGCGAACTCGTAGCGGCGGATGCCGCGCGAGCTGCTGCCATAGAGCCAGGTCACCCAGATGCAGATGGCGAGCATGGCAACCCCGAAGGGCCAGCGCGGCAGCCCCTCGGCACCCGTGGCGGCGGAGGCCATGTCGGCGAACACGCTGGAGCCGACCGAGTACTGGGGCACATGCCAGATGAGGGTGGCCAGTAGCGAGGCGAAAGCCCAAGCCCACGCCACGCTGGGGTGGACGAAGCGCGACATGGCCTCGAACGGCCGCATGCCCGTCGAGAGCGTCTGGTGCGAGATGACGGCGAACATGAGGACGCCGAGGACCATGCCGAGCGGCTGCACCCACAGGAGCGAATAGCCGAGGAGCGCGCCGGCGAAGAGGGAGGACGTGGCGCTGCCGGCGCCCAGCGTGAGGGCGCTCTGGAGCCAGCCGGGGCCGCTCTTGCCCAGGTAGCCGCGCCAGCGCTTCAGGAGCGGCTGCTTGTCCAGCTCCGCCAGCATCGCCTTCTCGCGGGCCAGGGCCTCGGGGTCCCACTTGGCCACCATCGGCAGGCCGCGCCGAAGCTCGGATGCCTGTGGGCGGTCGCCGGCGCTGCTCTGCTCGCTCATGGTTCGCTCCTCAGTCAGGGCCAGCCACGAGCCGCGAGCGGCGAGCCACGAGCCTCAGAACCAAGAAAGGCCAGGGGAATCTTCGGCTCGAAGCTCGTGGCTCACGGCTCGCGGCTCCTCATGCGTTCTCCGTGTAACGGCACTTCGGGTAGCCGGAGCAGCCGATGAAGGGGCCGCGCTTGCTTCGGCGGACGACCAGGGGCTTCTGGCACTCGGGGCAGTTCCGCCCCGCCTCCTTCGGCGGCGGGGGCGGGGGGGCCGACTTGTCGGGCTTCATGTTCCTGCACTTCGGGTAGGCCGAGCAGGCGAGGAACTGGCGTCCGCGCCAGGTGCGCCGGACCAAGGGCGCCCCGCACTTCTCGCACTTCTCGCCAGTGTCCGCCGCGGCGGGGGCGCCCTCGGTCCCGGCGTCGCGGGTGTAGCGGCACTTGGGGTAGCCGGAGCAGCCGAGGAACTTGCCACGCCGGCCCTCGCGGGCCATAAGCGGCTTGCCGCACTTGGGGCACTTCTCACCCGTCGGCTCGGGCGCCTTGCGCTCCGCCGCGGGCGCCGGCGCGCCCTCGGCCGTCAGCCGCCGCTTGTAGCGGCACTTCGGGTAGCTGGCGCAGCCGGCGAACTTGCCCCAGCGGCTGGTGCGCACGACCAGCACTCCGCCGCACTCGGGGCACTTCTCCTCCAGGGTCTCGGGGGCCACCGGCTCGCCCTCCTCGTCGAGGGCCTGGGCGTAGCGGCACTTGGGGAAGCCGGAGCAGGCCATGAAGCGCCCGCGCTTCGAGAGGCGCACGACCATTTCCGCTCCGCAGCTCGGACAGGTCGAGCCCGTGGGCGTGGCCAGCTCCTTCCTCACGCTCGCCATCTCCGCCTGGGCCTTGCGGAGGTCGGCGCTGAACGGCTCGTAGAACTCGCGGAGCACCGCCTGCCAGTCCCGCTTCGCCTCCTCGATGCTGTCGAGGTGGTCCTCGAACTCCGAGGTGAACTTGGTGTTGATGATGTTCTCGAAGAACGGCAAGAGCGTGTCGTTCGTCACGATGCCCAGCTCGTTGCAGTAGAAGACCTTGTCGCGGACGGTGGCGTAGCCGCGGTCCTGGATGGTCGAGACGATCTGTGCATAGGTGCTCGGGCGACCGATGCCCTCCTTCTCCAGGGTCTTGACGAGCGACGCCTCGGTGTAGCGCGGCGGCGGCTTGGTGAAGTGCTGGGAGGGAACCAGTTCGAGGCAGCGCAGCCGCTGCCCCACGGCCAACTTGGGCAGCGTCTGCCCCTCTCCCTCCCCGCGCTTCAATGGCGGGTACGACCGGGTATGGCCGTCGAACACGGTGACACGCCCCGTGGCCCTGAACAGCCCGGGGCCGGCCTCGACGGTCACGCGGGTCACGTCGTACTGGGCGTCCGCCATCTGGCTGGCGACGAAGCGCTCCCAGATCAGCCGGTACAGCCTGAGCTGATCGCCACTGAGGTAGGGCTCAAGCGACTCCGGGGTCCTCTCGACTGATGTCGGTCGGATGGCCTCGTGGGCGGCCTGCGCGCTCCGCCGGGACCTGTATCGGCGCACCTCTGGGGAGAGGTAGGAGTCGCCGAACCGCTTCGCAATCAAGGCCCGGCACTCGCTCACGGCCTCGTCCGCCACGCGGAAGGAGTCGGTGCGCATGTACGTGATCAACCCAACCGAGCCCTCGGCGCCGACCTCGACCCCCTCGTAGAGTTGCTGGGCCAGCATCATCGTAACCTTGGGTCGTAGCCTCAAGCGGACCGAGGCCGCCTGCTGGAGCTGACTCGTGGCAAACGGAGGGTTGGGCTTCTCCGCTTGCCGGGTCGTCTCGAACGCGGCGACCCGGTACTCCTCACCACGGAGGCGCTCGACTATGCGGCGCGCCAGGTCCCCAATCGGAATCTCGGCCTTCTCCCCGTTGAACTCGGCCAGCAGTGCTTCAAAGACGTCTGCTCCACCTGTGGCATCGAGGGGCTGAAGCCTCGCCAGAATCTCCCAGTACTCGCGCGGCGTGAAGTTCAGGATTTCCTTCTCCCGCTCGACGAGCAGGCGGAGGGCGACGGATTGGACGCGCCCCGCGCTCAGGCCGCGGAGAATCTTCTTCCACAGCAGGGGCGAGAGCTGGTAGCCCACCACGCGGTCCAGGATGCGCCGCGCCTGCTGCGCGTTCACCAGGTTCATGTCGATCTCGCGCGGGTGCTCGAAACCCGTGCGGACGCCCCGCTCGGTGATCTCGTTGAACGTCACGCGGCGGGTGCGGGTCGCGGGCAGCTTGAGGGCCTCGGCCAGGTGCCAGGCGATGGCCTCCCCCTCGCGGTCGGGGTCGGGCGCCAGGTAGACGGCTTCGGCCCCCTGCACGGCGCTGGCCAGCTTCGAGACTACCTGCCGGCGGTTCGCCAGCACCCCGTAGTGCGGGCGGAAGCCCTCCGCGATGTCCACCCCGAACGCCTTCTGGGGCAGGTCGCGGACGTGTCCCATGCACGACTCGACGCGGAAGTCCTTGCCCAGATATTTCCCGATCGTGCGGGCTTTGGCGGGCGACTCGACGATGACGACCTTCTTACCCAACGGCTTCTCCTTGCAGTGAAGGGTGGTGTTTATATCACAGGTTCCGCCGCGCTGTCAAACCGCGCGGGCAAATGCGCTTGCTTTTCCCCGCCCCACGCGCTATCATTCCTGTGCCTTTGGGGGGTGAACACGACATCGGGTTCACGAAGGAGCGATACGATGCGCCACGTGCTGCTGGCCGCCCTGATCGGTCTTGGCCTTGCCGCGTTCGCAGGAGAAGCCGTCGAGGTGCCCGCCATCCGCGTGCCGGCCCCAAGCCCCAAGCTCAGCGTCTCCGAGAGCTTCCTCACCG
>VGYV01000444.1 GCA_016872855.1 Planctomycetota bacterium | reverse complement strand
ACTGAAGAGCCAGCCGAAGGCGCCCGACTCCCCGAAGTAGCCGAGGCCGGGCGAGAGCGTGAGGTCGGGCTGGCGGTTGGCCTTCTCCAGCTCCAGGGCCGCCTGACGCTGGGCCAGCTCGTCGGCCCAACGCTCAAGGTCGGGGTTCTGCCGCAGGAGAGCCACGAGCGCCCCCCAGTTGGATTGTGGATTGGCGATTGGGGGTTGCCGATTGACATCCGAAATCCGAAATCCGAAATCCGCAATTCCCGCGCTCAGGTCGCCGCTAGCCCGCTCAAACGCCGGGTCGGTGCCGCCCCAGAAGGAGGCGAGTCGGCGGCGGGCAGCCTCGGCCTTGTGGCGGGCCTGCTCGCGGGCGATGCGGGCCGAGGCCAGCTCGCTCTTCGCCTTGTGTTCCTCGAGTGGCGACACCTTGCCCGCCCGCACCTGCTCGGCGACGTTGCGGAGGACCTGCTCCGCCAGGGCGACGAGCTCCTCCTCGAGGGCCACCCGCTCCTGAGCGGCGACCAGGGCGATGAATGCCTTGGCCGTGGCCGTGAGCACGTCGAGACGCTTCGCCTCGTAGTCCCACGCGGCGAGGCGGCCCTCGGCCTCGGCGGCGCGGATGCGCTTCAGGCGCTTCCCGCCTAACTCGATGGTATGGGTGAGGCTCAGGGATGCCTCGATGTTTCGGAACCCTGCCTTGTCGCGCGTCCCGCCGAAGCCCTCGGAGTCGAACCCCAACTCGGGGTTCGGGCTCAGGCCAGCCTGAAGTATCCTGGCCTCGGCCACGCGAAGGTCCCACGCAGCCTCCGCCAGCTCCGGGCTGTGCAGGAGCGCCAGGGCCAGCGCCTGGCGGAGGCTGAGCGGCCCTTTCGGCTCCTCCACCTCCAGCGGCGTGCGCGGCGCGTCAACGGCCTGGAGTTCCGCGCCCAGCGGGCGACGCGGGGCGAATGCGACCGGTGTTGGCGGGGACAGCCGGCTGCACCCTGTGGCCACGCCGGCCAGGAACACCCAGCCGAATCTCGTTCTGAACAGACACTTCATCAACGCGCTCTCCGAGGCCATTTCCTGCGATGTGAGGGCAGAAAAGGGGACATTCACCTTTTCGCCCCCTTGGGGCGCCGACGGCTGCTGCGCAGAAAAGGAGAATGTCCCCTTTTCTGACCCGCCTGTGCCACCAAGGACACGGGGACGCTTGCGAGAGCGCGCGGCTAGATTCGGAGAACGACGCTGCGGAGGGAGAGGTCGGGGACCGACCGCGGGGGAGGCGAGAGGGAATCGGGGGCGGAGGGACACAGGCAGGATGCCTGTGCCACCGGCGCCACGAGTGCGACGCCTGTGGCGCGCACAGGCAGGACGCTTGAGCCACCGCGCGCCCGGTGGCCGTGGGGGGCGTGGTGGTCGGCGGCGGCGAAGCTCAGCGGGATGTCCACGCAGTCGCCGCAGCCGTCCGAGCCGCCGGCCCAGCGGGCGCCCTGGGCACTGCCGGCCTGGTGGTCGGGACACGCAGTGCAGCACCGGTGGTCGCTCAGCTCGAGCGCCACGTGTCCGTCGCGTCCGAAGCACAGCTCATGTCCCTCGAGCCCGGCCAGAACCACCGAGGCGTAGGCCAGTAGCGCGAGGCAGTGGAGATGGCGTCGCGGCTGCCACATGCGGGGCTCCTGCTCTGAACCACTCGACCCCTGTATCTTCGCACAACGGGCGCGCGAAGTCAAGCCATAGTACTTGACAAGTGCACCGCGGGTTGTCATGCTGATCCGTGAGAGCATGGGTTCCCCCCTAAGCCGTACGGAGGAAACCGGGATGATTCCTTACCGGTGTGTCTGCGGGAAGCAGTACTCGCTATCGGACGACCGGGCCGGGAAGCCGACCCGGTGCGGGGCCTGCCGCAGGGTGTTCATCGCGCCCTGCGTGCCGTCACAGGAGGGCGTGCAGCCTGCGGAGAGCCGCCCCGCGCGCGAGGCCCCTGCCGCCGAGCGACCGAGCCGGCCCGCCACGGGCCTCGTCATCGGCGCCGCGGCGGCCGCCCTGGGCCTGGTCGTCGCCCTCGGGGTCGTTCTGGCCATCGCCTCCCGGAAGAAGCCTGCCCCTCCCCCGCTAGTTCCGCCTCCCATCCCTGCCGTCGTCTCCGTGGAGGCCTGGGACCGCGCGTTCCGCAAGGTGGGGGCTGGCTCCGGGTTTGTCGCTTCTAAGGATGGGCTGATCATCACGTGCCGCCACCTGGTCAAGGGGGCGACGCGCGTGGGGGTGAAGCTGCCTGACGGCACTGAGCGCTTCGCCGAAGCCATCTCGGCTCCGGACACGGAGGCCGACCTGGCCCTCCTGAGGCTCGGCGTCAGCACCCCCAATGCCCCTGAGCTCCACGTGGCGCCGCTCCCCAAGGTCGGGGCCAAGCTCCGCGCCGGCGGCAACCCGGAGGGCCGGGGCATCAAATGGCCAGCGTGTGAACGAAGCGTGCCAGTCCAGGGGGTAGTGACTGTTGATGCCACTCCGCCCATCAGCCCTCAGTTCAGCGGCGGCCCGCTGCTCGACGAGCGCGGCAACCTGGTCGGGGTCACTTGTTGCCGGAAGGTCGGCGACCAGGAGCTGGTCCTGGCCGTGCCCTCGGAGCGTGCGGAGAAGCTGCGCAGCAACCCCGGGCTGATGAGGCCCCTGAGCGGCGCGCCGCCCGAACTCGCCGACGCGCGCTGGCTTGCCGAGGCCTGGGCCGACACCCTGAGGGGAGAGCACGCCAAGGCCGTCGAAGCGCTCGCCCCGCGCCGGGACGCGCTCAAGGACGTCCCCGGCTGCTGGCTCTGCCTGGGCCAGGCGCACGCCGCCCTCAAGAACCTCGACCAGGCGGCCGATGCCTACCGCAAGGCCGCCGCGCTCGACCCGAAGGACGCCGAGGCCCAACTGGGCCTGGGGGACGCCTGCTTTGCCCTCAAGCGCTACCAGGAGTGCGTGGCCGCCTGCGAAGCCGCCCAGGCAGCAGGCTCCACCGAGCCCAGAATCCGCCAGAACATGCTGGCCGCCTACCTCGAGATGGCGAAGGAGCACCTGGCGCGCAAGGAGTATCCCCAGGCCCTCGCTGCCTGCGAGAAGGCCCTCGCCCTCGACCCGAAGAATGCCGATGCGCTCGTGTGCAAAGGCGATGCCTACTTCGCCCAGAAGGCGCACAAGGAGTGCATAGACGCCTACAATGCCGCCCTTGCAGCCGGCGCCACCGAGCCCAGGATCCGCCAGAACATGGTGGCCGCTTACCTGGAGATTGCGCGGGAGCACCTGGCGCGCAAAGAGTACCCCCCGGCCATCGCCGCCTGCGACAAGGCCCTCGCCCTCGACCCGAAGAATGCCGATGCGCTCACGTGCAAGGGCGATGCGCACTTCGCCCAGAAGGAGCACAAGGAGTGCGTGGCGGCCTACGAGGCCGCTCTGGCCGCAGGAGCCACGGAGCCGAGAATCCGCCAGAACCTGGTGACTGCCCACGTGGAGCTGGCGAAGGGGCATCTGGCGCGCAAAGAGTACCCGCAGGCCATCGGTCTCTGCGACAAGGCCCTCGCCCTCGACCCCAAAAACCGCGATGCGCTCACGTGCAAGGGCGACGCGCACTTCGCCCTGAGGGCCTACAAGGAGTGCATAGAGGCGTACAGAGCCGCTCTCGCCGCGGGCGCCGCCGAGCCTAGAATCCACCGCAACATGGCGACCGCCTACAAGGAGCAGGGCCAGAAGACTGAGGCCATTGCTGCACTGAAGAAGTATCTCGAACTCAAGCCCGACGACAAGGAGGCTCGCGACGAGCTCGTGAGGCTGACTACCCCGGACACTAGCGGGTCGCTGGTCTCTGTCGAGGTGTGGGACCGGGCGTTCAAAGGCCTTGGGACGGCCTCGGGCTTCGTTGCATCGGCGGATGGGCTGATCGTGGCGCGACACAGCCTGGCCGGCGCCGCGCAGTACGGCGTCAAGCTGCCGGACGGCACGGAACGCTTCGCGGAGGAGGCCGCGCCCCGCGAGCCGAAGGGAGACCTGGTTCTGCTCCGGGTGAAGGCCGAAAGGCTCAAGCCGCTGGACACTGGCGCGCTGCCCCTTCCCAAGCCTTGGGACGAGGTGCCGGCAGAGCGGCTGAGGAAGCTCCCGGAGGCTCGCGGGCAGTTGCGGCCAATCGAGGGCGCCAGGCCAGCCGAGGTGGCGGACGCGCGCCGCCTGGCCGAGGCCTGGGCCATGGTCGCGCGCAAGGAGGACGACAAGGCCGTCAAGGCGCTCTCCGAACGCCCCGATGCATTCAAGGCAGTGCCCGGCTACTGGCTCTGCCTGGGCAAGGCGCGGTGGGGCCTCAAGGACTACAAGCAAGGGCTGGATGCCCACGACATGGCCGCCAAGCTCGACCCCAAGGACGCAGAGGCCCAGGTGGGCCGGGGGAACTGCCTCTTCGGCCTGAATCAGTACGAGAAGTGCGTGGAAGCGTACGAGGCCGCACGCAAGCTCGACCCGGAGCTGGAGAAGGGGCCAAGTTGGCCCGCGGTCCGCGAGAACATGGCGACCGCGTATCTGCGCATGGGAGATGACTACAACAGGCAGGGGGGCACGCAGGAGAAGGGCAACCTCGACAACGGCAAGCACGAGCAGGCGGTCGCTGCGTACAAGGACTGCCTAGGGCTGAAGCCACAGATGCCAACAGAGGCGAAGGCTCACTTGGGGATGGGGAAGTCGCTCCAGGAGCTGATGCGAATCAGAGAGGCCAGGGCCGCGTACGACAGCGCGGAGAGACTTGATCCGAAGGGGCCGATCGGGAATGAAGCGCGTGCTTTGCGCGAGAGATTGCCTCCGAACCCTCCCAACGGGTGGGAGCAGGTTTTCGAGCGGGCAGCTCCTGCCGTGGTGTTTCTGCAAGTCTGGGACCGTGTCTTCCGCCCAACGGGGCTCGGTTCTGGGTTTCTCGTGTCGCAGGATGGCATGATTGTCACATGCCATCACGTGGTTGAGGGGGCGGCACACATCGGGGTCAAGCTACCTAGTGACCCGAGCCAAAGGCAGCACTACGCCGAGGGCGTGGTCGCCTCTGACCCGGACAATGACCTGGCGGTGGTGAAGGTCAACGGCAGCGGGTTTCGGACGCTGGAGATCGGTCCCTCGACACCACCCAAGGTCGGCGCTGACGTCGGCGCGATCGGGAGCCCCCTCGGCTTGCAGAACTCGCTCACCAAGGGGATCGTCAGTCGCGGGCTCTCGGCGGAGGTCATGCCGGACAAGAAAGCCGTCCCCTGTTTCCAGTTCGATGCGGCTGCCAGCCCCGGTTCAAGCGGCGGGCCTCTCATCGATGGACAAGGCAGGGTGGTCGGCGTCGTCTTCCTCAAGAGGAGAGGGGGGGAGAATCTGAACTTCGCTATCCCCGCGGAGCGGGTGAGCAACCTCATCAAGCGCGTCGGGCCGGAGAAGCCTTTCGACAACGCAGGTGGGCGCAGGCTCGAACTCGCCGACGCCTGGTGGCTGTCCGAAATCTGGCGCCTGGCGTTGGAGCAGCGAGCCTACGACAAGGCCCTCCAGGCACTCGATGGACGCCGTCAGGCTTCAGGAGACTTCGCCTGTTACTGGTGCTGTGTGGGCTTCCAGCACGCCCGCCAAGGCAAGTACGACTTGGCTGCGGAAGCCTATGCCCAAGCCGTCAAACGCGACCCAAAGGAGGCCGAGGGGCATTCAGGCCTTGGCGTGTGCCACCTCCAGAGGAGGCGCTACGCGGAATCCATAGAGGAGTTCAAGATCGCCGTCCAACTAGCTCCCCGACACCCGTACGCTTACGTGTCCATGGGGGAAGCGCTTGCGGCGCAGAGCCAGCACAGGGAGGCTATCGCGGCGTACAGGAACCACCTGACGATCAGCCCAAGAGACGCTGGCGCCCACCTCCGAATGGCGCGCTCGTACCGCGCTCTGGGCCAACTCGAGGAGGCTGCCGAAGCGTATAGGGCTGCCGCAGGACTGGACCCAACCGGGGAGGCCGGCCGCGCTGCGCAGGATGAACTCCGCGACATGCTGCAAAAGGGCAGGTAACTCGCTTCCCCGTCACATCGCGCGGGCTACCTCGCGGCGAGTTGGACGGCGGGGCGGGCGAGGCGGTTGATGAGGACGATGACGTTGCCGTCGAGGGGCTGGCGGCCGAGGAGGTCGCGGGCCTCGGCACGGAAGGCGCGCCAGGCGGCCCCGCCCACGCGGCGGCAGGCGAAGGCGGTGAGGGCGACCAGGTCGTCGCCCCGCAACTCGCCGCCGCGCTTGCACACCAGTTCCACGAGCATCTTAGGATCGGCGTCGCCTGTCGGGGCCAGGAGGGCCGCGGCGAGGGCCCGGCCGATCTGGAGGACGGATGAGCCGGCCGCTCCGCCCGCGGTGAGCGCGGCGTGGGCCTTGGCGGCGAGCGCCGCGTCGTCGCGGCAGGCGAGGGCGGCGTAGAGGGCTCGGAAGAAGGCGGCGGGGTCGCTGGGCGACTTCGCAAGGTCGGCGAGAGCCGCCTCGGCGACGAGCTTGGCCTTGGCACGCGCGGCGGCGGCCAGGGGGCCGAGTTCGCCCTCGCCGGGCAGCGCCCGACCCGCCTCGGAGATAGCCCAGAGCGCCCGCGCGGCGGCGACGGAGCGGCCGTTGAGCAGTTCCGCCATCGCAGGGCTGCGCCAGGCGATCTGGAGTTCGGTGAGGGCCTCCAGGTCGAGCGTGCCGCCCATCGCGGCGGCGAGGAGCGCCCAGCCGTTATCAGGGAGGGCCTCGATGAGCCTGGCCTTTGCCTCGACCATCTCGCGGATGGCTGCGGCGGCCTCGTGCTCGCGGGCACGGGGGGCGGTCTCCTTGTAGAGCGCCGCCAGGTCGCCCGTCGGACGCGAGTTGGGGTTCGCCAACTGGGTGAGGATGTCGCGGGCCGCCGTGTGGACCTTGGCGTCGCCAAAGACCAGGAGCTGGCCTGGGGCGAACCAGAGCGCCGCGTCGTCCTTCAGCTTCAGCTCGGCCTGCACGGTCTTGAGGAAGCGCTCCGCGGCTCGGCTCACCGCCTCGACCCCCTTATTATAGTCCTTGATGTCGGCGAGTTCCTTGGCCGATGGGAGCGCGATGGGGGCGACGTTGTAGACCCAGGTGGCTTCGCCGGCGGCGCGGCGGGCGCTG
>VGYV01000443.1 GCA_016872855.1 Planctomycetota bacterium | reverse complement strand
CATGATTGGCGAGGCGGCGTCCCTCGCCCCGGGCGCGGGCGGCGTGACCCTCATCCCCAGCTTCGTCGCCGGCACAGGCCCCACCAAGCGCTACGGCACCCTCGGCACGATCCTCGGCCTCACCATCGCCACCCAGCGGGGCCAGGTCTATCGCGCCGCGCTCGAAGGGCTGGCCTGCCAGCTTCAGCTCGCCATCGAGATGCTGAAGGCGGCGACGGGCTTCGCGCCCCAGGGCATCCGCGTCGTTGGCGGCGGCTCGAAGAACGACCTCTGGAACCAGATTCGCGCCGACGTCACCGGCCTGCCCGTCACCACCATCGAGCAGAAGGAGGCCACCGTCCTCGGCGCCGCCATCTGCGCCTTCGTCGGCACAGGCGTCTACCCCTCCGTTGGGGTCGCGCAGAAAGCCATGAGACTCCGGGAGAGCACCTTCAAACCCTCAAGCCAGCGCGCTGCCTACCATAAGCTCTATGCCTCCTACAGCGGCATCCTCGCCCGTCTCAAGTCCCACTACACGGGTTAGTCGGGCACGATCCCCTCCACGCTCTTGGGGGGCCTACTTCGTTCCTGTTACGGCAAGCCAAGACTGCCTGAAGGCAGGACTCCAAACAAGGAGAGAACGCGTTCGGAGTCCTGGCTTTAGCCAGTCTTCGGCTTGCGAGCACGGCCTGTGCCCAGCCAAGCAGGCTTCCCGCAGCAGAAACTACTTCTTGTACACGGGCAGGAAGCGGTAGTAGACCTCGAGGCTCAGGACGGCCATAGCTGTGGCGTAGACGCGGCCGCCGGACTGCTTGGCCCAGACGTGGTTCTGGGGGTCCCAGCTCCCACGCACGAAGCGCCCTCTGGCGTCGTTTATCTCGTGGACCTGGCACTTGGCGAGAGGGTCTCGGAAGAGCTTGTTCCACTCGGGCCACCACTCGCCGCCCATCTGGAACATGGCCAGCACCGAGTAGTAGGTGTAGTGAAGGTCGCCCACCAGGTTGTCCTTGGTGGCGTTGGCCACGCCTGGCTTGCCGCCCTGGTGCTTGCGGAGCCAGTCGGCGGCGGCGAGGATTTCCGCATCGTAGTCCCCGCCGAGGAACTGGCGGCAGAGCATCCCGATCGCGGTCGTGGTCGGCGCGGCGTCCTTGTCCCCCACCGTGCGCGCGCTCCCGCCATTCTCGCGCAGGCTGTTCTTCAGGAACACGCGCGCGCGGTCCACTGCCTCCGGGGGCACCTTGAGTTCGGAGCAGATGGCCGACTTGATGGCCATGATCTGCCAGCCTGCGACCGCGGTGTCCCCTTCGTCGTTCGCAACTGGCCCCTGTGGCCCGAAGCCGCCGTGGTCCGGCTGCTCCTTGCAGATGTAGTCCACTGCCCTCTGTGCCATCCGGCCCACGGCGGGCGACTGTGTGAGGCCGTAGGCCTCCGAGACAGCCACCGTAGCAATCCCCTGCTCGTCAAAGGTCTTCCAACCGAAGCTGCCGTTGTCCTTCTGGTTCCTGGCGAGCCAGTCGAGGCCCTTTTCCACCGTGGTCTTGAACTTGCCCTTCGTGTGGGTGTAGCCAGCGCCCAGGAAGGCCAGCAGGGCGAGGCTGGTCATGCCGACATCGTGGTCGTCACCGCCCTCCCACCTCTTGCAGTCCCAGTGCCCATCGTTCTCCTGGGCCTTGGCCAGCCAGATGAGCCCGGCCATCACGGCGCTGGTGGCGTGGGCGTTGGTGCCGCCGCGGCCCCCGGGGACCTTGCCCGTGCCGAAATTCCTGCGGGCCGAGTAGATGCCGCGGCCCGTCGCCTTCCCCGTCGCGCTGTCCACCCGGAACACCGGGGTGCTCGACGGCGGTTCATCGCCCTCCACGGGGCGCTCCACGTCCTTCATGATGTCTTCCGTGGTGTCCAGTCCAGTGTCCGGCCCGGGGTCCGCCCCGTCCTTCCTGCGCGTGGATTCGGGCGTGATCGGGATATCCTCGATGGGCACATTGAGGTCCTCTCCGATCTCACCCACGTCGGGCGGCTCGGGCGGTTCCGGCGGGATCGGCGGGACACCGACCAGCCCGCCCCCATCATACCCCGCCGCGGCGATCCAAATGTCGTGAAACCCGGCCTCCCTCAGGCAGTCGAAGGCGCGGATGAACCACTCAAAGTGCACGTCCGCCTTAGGCGAGATAATGACAGGGTCGTGCACCGCATGCGGTATAGCGGCGTGGCGGCGTAGCACGTTGGCCAACTCGTCCCAGTCCTTCATCGGCTTCTGGTCCACGAACACCTGCGCCGTGTCAGTGTCCCCACCCGGTCCCGAGCGCTTGATGCTGACCCATAGCTCTGTCCTCAACTCGGAATCCATGGAACCGGTCGCGACTGGGAACGCGTAGTCCAGGAATGCCTCCCCCTGGTTCTCGACGCAGAACCATATCCGCATCACCTTGGCCTTCACCAGCATTTCGAGCAATGGAACTACGCTGCCCCACTGTGCCCTCCGGTCACACCGAAGGGCCAGGCACTGCTCCAGCCTTCGGGCGGTCACGATGAGGCCAGGCAGTTCCGCTTGGCTGGTGGGTGAACCGACCCTGCCGGCCCTGCCTACCCACACCGAGCCGTCGCGACGCACGTTGAGGATGCACAAGTCGCCCGTCGGCGGCTCCCGCTCGGGCAGCGTGGGGGCCTTGCCATCGGCGCCCGGTTCGGCCACGAGCTCCACAGTCACGCTACTGGAGTCGTCCCTCCGCGGCCGGCCGCCCCTCGCCTTGAGGGCGGTCTTTGCCGTGGCCAGCTCGACCTGCGGGTCCCGGTATGGCCCCGAGCGCCCGGTCACGAGACCAATCACCCTGGGGCCAAACACGACGCACAACGCAACCAGCACCAGCCCGAGCGCCCCCAGGCAAGCCGCAATGGCAAGGCGCCGTCCACTCCTCTTGGGTCCTGCGCGCCCGACGTCATAGGTTCCTGCCGCGACCTCCTTCAGGCTGAACCCGGCGCCGCAGGCGCCACAGTTGACCCAGCCTGTCGCGAGGCCAGCCTGAGCGCTCAGGAAGAGGGCGGGGTCCTTCTTCCAATAGTCAGGCTTCGCCAGGGTCGTGCCACACTTGGGGCATTGCCACACGTCTTCCATGGCAGCACCTCCACAGCAACCCATGTCAGCCACCAGCGCGTGCCAAACCCTAGTTGATTCTACCGCGTTCGCCTCCAGTATTCAATGAGTTCGAGCGTCTTAGCCCACACCTCCTCCGACGTGTCGCGAATGTTGTCCACAGGGCTGAGGATGAAGCCGTCGGGGCCGAGGGCGTCGAGGGCAAGCTTCACGGCCTCGCGGATGCCCTCGGGGGTCCCGCGCTCGACGGTGATGAAGCCGTTGATGCCGCCCCAGAGGGCCAGCTTGCCCTTCGCGCGGCGCTTCATCTCGGCCATATCCGTCCCCTTGCCCTGAATGGGGTCCACGCCGATTAGTACGTCCACCCCCGCCTCGATGACCATTTCGAGCAGCGGCATGGTGCCGCTCGTGAGGATGTAGCCGAACTTCGCCCCCGCCTGGTGCGCCATCGCCGCCTCGGCCTTGAGCCGCGGCAGCAAGAAGCGGCGGTAGAGGGCCGGCGACCAGAAGTCCGTGCCCTCATACCACGCCCGGCGCACGAGCATATCGGGCTTCGCGTCGAGCATCAGCTCCATGCGCCAGCGATTCCAATCGCTCACCACGTCGAGGATGGCGTCGAGCAACTCGGGCTGGTCCATCGCCATCATCACGGAGTCCTGGAGTCCGCAGAGCCAGGCCAGCGCGTCGGCTCCCACGCCCCAGCCCGCCGCCGAGAGGAGCTCCTGCTGCTGTGCGAAGCGGATGCCTGTCGCCCAGAGCTGGCGGGTGCGCGACAGCTCGTGAAGCTTCGGCGGGGCGAGGAGGAAGCGGAGGGCCGGCAGGTCGTCGGCGGAGGTGATGAGCGGCTTCGTCGCGCGGGCCTCGACATAGTCGTCGAGGAACGGCACGTGGTCGCCGAAGGGCCAGTCGTCGGTCTGCTGCACCGTGCAGGAGAGCGTGCCGTGAGGCGTCTCGTACTCCTTGTGGAGCAGCGGATAGCGTTCGCCCGCGAGCACCTCGCGCCATTCGCGCACCTGGACTTCCGGGCCGAAGGCCACGGGCGGCCCGGGCGCATCGCCGCAGTCCTTCACCTCATCGGCGTTCATGTGCCAGAGCTCCACCACGGCGTCTAGCCCGAGCTCCTTCTGCCGCAGGAAGAAGTCCAGCGGCCCGGCGCAGCGTTGCTCGCACGCCGAGAAGATCATGAACGACAGCGGCACGTAATCCGCCGCCTTCCCCTCAATCGCACACAGCATCCGCTCACGGGACGACATTGCTTCGGGCATTCGGCGACCTCCAACAGTGTCTGGAGCTACTTCACCGGTTCCGTTCTCGGCCTCATCGGGACATGCTGCATTGGACGCTTGTGGGGCAGCAACTCGGGTGCCACTCCTATGGGGAGTTCTTCGGACGACAGATGCCCCCTGTACAGACACTTCTGACGGTACGGGATCCCGATCACTGGCGTGCTGCTAGGAGGGTCAACTGAACTCATGGGGCCAGTGGCAATCCGCTCAGGATGCGGCTCGTGGAACCAGATGCCGCCTAGCCCAACACCCCTCAGCTGGTCCATCACGCGGATGACCCAACCAAAGGGCACATCGTCCCCAATACAAAGGATGACAGGACCTGCGCAACTCCCTTGAGTCTCGGCAAGCTGTTGAAGCATCCGGCAGAAGCGATCCCAGTCCACCGCTCCGCTCTGCTCTACAAAGAAACTGGGAGCGGGGGTCTTCTCTGCGCCCAGAAAACACCTGATCCCGACCAAGATAGTGCCAGAGTAGTCCGAATGCGTGCCAGGGGGGTCCTTCTTGTGCAGCTTGCAGTCAAGAGCGGCCTCCCCTTGAGCGTCCACGCACAGCCAGAACGGTCGCACCCCTGCCTTCGCCAGCACGATAAGCAGCGGCTCGACGCTGTCCCACCGCGCACTCCTGTCGCACCGAAGCACCAGGCAGCCCCCGCCGGCGTGGGCTTTGGAGATGAGACGGGGGACCCTGTTGGGGGCGCTGGGGGTGTCGCCGGGGCGGGTCCAGACGGAGCCGTCGCGGCGAATGTTGATGATGCACAAGTCGCCCTTCGGCGCGCGGTCGGAGCCGGACTTGACGCCCGTCTTGGCGGCGGGGAGGGCAATCTCGGGGTCGCGGTAGGCCGTCAGGCCGCGGCCCGAGCCGCCACAGCCGGCGAGGCATGCGGCGGCGAGCAGCAGAGCGAGAGGGCCGGCGATCTGGCGCCCGCGGGTCGTCACAGGAAAGCCTCACCGTGTGTGGCAGCGGTTCACCACCCCTGAATATACCCGCCTTCCGCGTCGTGTCAACAGCGGGTCCACACCCGGCGGATGGCCGGACCGACTACAAACCGACTGACGACCGATTCTTGAAAAATTCTTATGGCGAGCGGCGTCGCCAGATGTGTCGAACTGACACGGAGTTCGGGCACCGGCCATCGCCATAGACGCCAGAACTACTGGCGAGTCCTCGGACGCGACCCGTATATAGGGGTAGAGGGGAAGAGGGAGGAAGGTGTTGGGTGGCAGGTGTTGGGGGTTGGGGGGAAGATGGGATGGATCGGACGGATCGGTCGGATCGGTCGGATTCGACGGATCGATCCCCCCCTCCCCCGTGGGCGGCGCGTGGCGCAGAGTTGAGCCACATTGAGCCACATTGGGCTGGACCGCTCCGGACGGCCGAGAATCGCCAAACGGCCGCTTGAGCCACATTGAGCCACATTGAGCCACATTGGGGGGTGTCCGGCGCCCAAGTGAGAGGGCCTGCAATCGTGAGGAAATGGAGCTTGACAATGAACGCGACGGGGGCTATCTTATTCGCAATCGGGTTGTGCTACATCTTGGGCCGGGAGGATGCGCCCCGAGTCGGGGGCTGGAAAGGAGCTGGCGCCGTGGGCGAGTTCTTCCCGGGCATTGGCAAGATCAAGTACGAGGGGCCGGACTCGAAGAACCCCCTGGCGTTCAAGCACTACAATCCGAAAGAGAAGGTGCTGGGGAAGACGATGGCCGAGCACCTGCGCTTCAGCGTGTGCTTCTGGCACACGTTCAAGGGGACGGGGGCCGATCCGTTCGGGCCGGGGACGATTCGGCGGTCGTTCCAGGGCGGGGAGCCGATGGCCGAGGCGGAGAACACGTTGCGGGCGGCGTTCGAGTTTTTCACGAAGCTCGGCGTGGGCTTCTGGTGCTTCCACGACCTGGACATCGCGCCCGAGGCCGAGTCGCTGGCCGAGACGAACAAGCGCTTCGAGAAGATGGTCAACCTCGCGGCGAAGCTCCAGAAGGACACAGGCGTGAAGCTGCTCTGGGGCACGTCGAACATGTTCTCGAATCGCCGCTTCATGGCGGGCGCGGCGACGAATCCCTCGCCCGAGGTCTTCGCCTTCGCGGCGAGCCAGGTGAAGCAGGCGATGGACGCCACCAAGAAGCTCGGGGGCGCGGGCTATGTGTTCTGGGGCGGGCGCGAGGGATATGAGACGCTGCTCAACACCGACATGGGGCGGGAACTTGATCACCTGGCCCGCTTCCTGCACATGGCGGTGGACTACAAGAAGCAGATCGGCTTCAAGGGGCAGTTCTACATCGAGCCGAAGCCCAAGGAGCCGACGAAGCACCAGTATGATTCCGACGCAGGCGCGTGCTACGCCTTCCTCCAGAAGTACGGGCTGGTGGACCACCTGAAGCTGAACATCGAGGCGAACCACGCGACGCTGGCCGGCCACACGTTCCACCACGAGCTGGCCTTCGCCGTGGCGAACGGCATCTTCGGGTCGGTGGACGCGAATCGCGGCGACCTGATGCTGGGCTGGGACACCGATCAGTTCCCGACCGACCTGTACGACACCACGCTGGCGATGTACATCATCCTCAAGGGCGGCGGGTTCACGACGGGCGGGCTGAACTTCGACGCGAAGGTCCGCCGCCAGTCCATTGACCCCGAGGACCTCTTCTACGCCCACATCGGCGGGATGGATGCGTTCGCCCGCGGGCTGAAGGCTGCGGCGAGGATGCTCAAGGAGAAGAAGTTCGAGAAGTTCCTGGCCCAGCGCTACAAGGGCTGG
>VGYV01000442.1 GCA_016872855.1 Planctomycetota bacterium | reverse complement strand
GCCATCGCCCGCAGTTGCTCGAACAACCTGCGCCAGTGCTACACGGCCCTCCAGATGTGCGCCAACGCCAGCAACGGCAAGTTCATGCCCTGCTTCGAGCTGAACACCACCGACAGCCCGCTCCAGATCAAGGACAACTACCCGGTCAAGGAGGACTCCTGGTGGTATCGCAAGCTCTTCGCCAAGCTGTACCCCCAGAAGGACATTGACGCGGCCAGCCCCACCCCCGGCGCTCCGGTTCCTGCCCGGACCTACATCCTTCCCGAGTACCTGGCCCTCCGCTGCCCGTCCAGCCTCGACCCCCACGACCAGAACCGCGTCTACCAGACCCGCCAGGGCTACAAGTGGTACGAGAAGACCGATTCCAATGATAAGGACCGCGTGTACGACGACAACTACGGCTACACCAACTACGGCTTCCGCTACGGCGGCGGGAGGGACGCAACGCCCTCGATCCCCGACCCCATCACCGACGCCACAGCCAAGAAGTGGGGTGTGGTGGGCAACACCTACTACTACCGCAGCACGGGCACCAACTGGGGGGCGATCACGGGCAGGCCGACCCATCTGCGCCACGCCCAGAACCCCAGCGATGCCACAAAGTGCCTCTGTGGCGCCGCCTGGTCGGCGCACTCCAAGTGGAACGAGTGTGACTGCGGTGTCAGCTACCCCTCCCCCTACCTCACCAACTGGCCCTGCCCCTACGCCCGCCTGGGCGAGTTTGGCGAGGTGCCCGAGGCGGCCCGCACGATGCTGATGATGGACTACGTGAAGGCCGACGTCGCGCCCAACCTGATGAACGACTTCCTCCGCGGCTACCGCTTCCGCCACGGCGGCAGGGGCAACACCCTGTTCGTGGACGGCCACGTGGACCTGATGTCGAGGCAGGACTTCCGCAGGAACTGGGGAGAGCCGGACCACGGAGCCGTGGCATACGCCAAGGACCCCGTGACGCAACGGGCTCGCATCCACTGGGCAGTGCTGCGCCCAGGCAGGTAGCCGACCCACGCCATGATTCGCCCCTTCCGCCCCACCGACCGCGACGAGCTCATCAAGGTCACCGTCCGCGCCTTCGACGGCGTCTCCATTGACCAGAACATCGAGAACCTCTACGGCGTGGTCCACGGCGTGCGCTGGCAGGAGCGCAAGGGCCGGCACGTCGAGAACGACATCGCGGTCAACCCCGCCGGCATCTTCGTCTTCGAGGACCAGGGCCGCATCGCAGGCTTCATCTCCTGCCGCTTCGACCGCCAGACCCTCATCGGCTCGGTCCCCAACCTGGCCGTCCACCCCGGCCACCAGGGCAAGGGGATTGGCAAGCGCCTCATCGCCGCCGGCCTCGCCTACCTGCGCTCGCTCGGGATGAAGTTCGTCCGCATCGAGACCCTCGAGCAGAACCGCCGCTGCGTGGCCCTCTACCCCCGCCTGGGCTTCCGCGAGGTCGCCCGCCAGATCCACTACATCCTGCCCCTCGACGAACGGCAGTAGGGTCTGCACACCTGCATACCATCCTCGTTCCGCGTGCAGGCATGCACGCCCTACCTGCTGCCGGGCGCCGGAACGCTGGCGCCTAGCAATAGCGGATTCGTGTGGGCCAGCGATAGCCCGACACGTGCCTAGCCCCGTATGGGGCGGGGGAGTGAAGCCCCCGGCGATGCTTTGGGAGCCGGGGGACCGCGTCGGTGGACCCACACCCCAGCCCCGCATGGGGCGACGGAACCCGGAGCATCATCGCTTCCATCGCCCCGCTGCGGGGGCTGGGCCATCTCTGAATCCCGAGCTAGTGCGTTATTACACCCCCTGGCATCAAAGTGTTCGCAATCCGCAACGCCCCGCGCTATAATGCCGTGGCGTGTCGTGCGTCGGGAAGCACGGAGTGAGACCATGGGCTATGAAGGCCGCGACGAGGCGAGGCAGGACATTGTGGACGCCGAGTACGGCTCGGGCCACGCCGGCCTGGGGCCCAGCGCCGGACAGGTGGCGTTCGACCTGTTCTTCGGGCTTGCCATGCCCGTCGTGCTGCTCGCGGCGGACCCTGCGTTGTTCGTGGCGGATGTGGCGGACCGTGCGGCGCTGCCCCCCTACTGGGCGGTGCCGACATACGTCGTGGTGGGCTCCCTCCTGACGGCTCTCCTGCTCTGGGGCATCACCGGAATGCGCTCGTCGCTGCTCGGCATCCTCCTGGCCGGGCCGTTCGCCGCCGGGGCGCTCCTCTTCCTGGTCCTCGGCGTCAGGCTCCTCGAGTTCGCCGTCGGGCACTCCGACCTCCTGAGCGGCTGGGTGGCCTTCACCCCCTGGTTCACGGCCTTCGTGTTCGTGCGCCACGCGGTCCTCGCCTGCCGCGCGGGCGCGCACCGCTCCGTGGGGCTCTCCGCCCTCGCCCTAGTCGTCTCCTTCTCAGCCATTGTTGGCACTCTTTGGGGCGTGGCCGCGGCGCGACACCGCGCGGCCCTGATGCTCGAGAGCCAGCTCCTGAGTGACGACCCGGCGGACCTGGACCACGCGCTGACCCAGATACACAGCGCCCGGCAGGTGGACATGGACAACGTGGCGGAGGCATATACCCAGATGGAAGAGAACGACCCGCGCCGTCCGCGGGTCAAGGCCGCCTATGTTCGGATCACCGGGGCGCCGATTGAGGCGGCGCTCCAACGCCTCTTCCCGCGAACGAGCGAAGCCCTGATCCCGCCCCCCGACGCTCCCCAGGACGAGGGAGACCCGAGCGCCAAGTGGGTCGAGCAGTTGTTCAGCATGAAGCTAGAGGAACACGAGGAAGCAGCCAACGAGCTCCGCACCCCCAACCCCGACCCCAGGATGCTCGAGGCCATCGTCCTGCGCTACAGCCGTCTGGCCGAGAAGGACCCGCGCCGCGAGTGGATTGAGAATGCCTACACGGGCCTGAACTCGGAGGGCGAGACGGTCCACGCGGCGCTCAAACGCATCCAGAAGAAGGCTGCCCCCAAGGACAAGGGGCCACGCCCGCCCGCCAAGGCCCCCAAGGCTCCCGTCCCCCGGAAGCCTCTCCCCTCCGCCCCGGCGACCGACGGCGACGCGCCGTAAAGTCGGGCCTGACCACGGTCATTCCGAGCGGAGCCCTGCGAAGTCGAGGAATCTCTCTTCTCCCCGGCACCCACGCCGCCCGAAGCCGAAGAGAGATGCCTCGACTTCGCTCGGCATGACAGACCTCGCGGCGGCTCGCATGGGGGCCGTTGCCTCCGCGCCATTCAGCCCTGGCACGCCATGTAGACGTAGCGGACGATGAAGAGGATGGCGAAGGCAAGAAGCCACGGGCTCGCCTCGCGCCAGCGGCCCGTCAGGAGCTTGAGGAACCCGTAGGCGATGAACCCGAAGGCGATGCCCTCCGTGATATTCCCCGTCAGCGGCATCATCAGGATGGCCAGGAAGGCGGGCACAGCCTCCGTCCAGTCGCCCCACGGAATCCGCGCCACGGCCGACATGATCAGGCAACCGATGAGGATGAGCGCGGGCGCCGTCACGGGGCTGAGGAACTTCGTGCGGCTCACCTTCACCTCCAGCGTGCCCCCTTTCGGGCAGTCGATCGCGCCCTCCTTCTTCACCTCGGTTCCGTCTACCTTCTCCTTCGTGACCCAGCTCGCCTGCACCCTGTCGAGGTCGAACTTCTGCTCCGTTGGCACGCCACCCGCAAGCATCTCGACGCATGGGGAGAAGAAGATGGCGGCCAGGAAGAGCGCCGCCGTCACCATGTTCGCCAGCCCCGTCCTGCCCCCCTCGGAGACGCCCGCCGAGCTCTCGATATAGCTCGTGATGGTCGAGGTGCCCAGGAGAGTGCCGGCCACGGTGCCGGCGGCATCCGAGAAGAGGGCCTCGCGCGCCCGCGGCAACTCCCCGTTCACCATGAAGCCCCCCTGCTGCGAAATCCCGATGAGGGTCCCCACCGTGTCGAAGAGGTCGAGGAAGAAGAACGTGAAGATGGTCCCAAGGAGGCCCAGCTTGAAGGCGCTCGCAATGTCGAGGGCGAACGCGGTCTTCTTCAGCTCGCCCCAGGGTGGCGGCGCGACGACGGCCCCCGTGGGCTTCACGATCTCCATCGGGATGCCGATGAGCGCCGTGGCGACCAGCCCGATGAGGATGGCCCCGCGCACTTTGTAGGCCATTAGCCCCGCCGTGAGCGCCAGGCCAATCACCGCCAGGAGGGTCGGCTTGCCCAGCGCGCCCAGCTTCAGTCCCATCCCGATCGGGTTGTCGGCGTTCACAGTCACGATCCCGGCTGTCTCGAACCCGACGAGTGCAATGAGGAGGCCGATACCGACCGCAATGGCGTACTTGAGCGAATCGGGCACGGCGCGGATGATCCGCTCGCGGAAGCCGAAGAGCGACAGGACGACGAAGGCCACGCCAGAGATGAAGTTGGCGCCGAGCGCCGTCTGCCAGTCGGGCACGGCGCGCGTGACCACGAGCATGGTGAAGTAGAAGTTGTGGCCCATCGCGGGGGCCAGGGCGACCGGGTAGTTGGCCAGCAGGCCCATGAGGACGGTGGCGAAGGCGCTCGACAGGCACGTGGCCAGCATCACCGCCTTTGGCGGCATCCCCGCGCCCATCAGCACGATGGGCTGCACGATGATGATGTAGGCCATCGTCATGAACGTCACGACCCCGGCCCGCACCTCCGTGCCCACCGTGGTCTCACGTTCATCCAGCTTGAAGAACCGCTTGATAGCCTCCATTGCGTCCCCTCGCTTTGCGCCATTCTGAATCCGTAATCCGCAATCCGTAATCCGTAACCAGAGAAGAGCCGACCTTGCCTTTCTTTCCTGTTACGGATTACGGATTGCGGATTACGGATTCCCTGACCGCTCCAGCAACCTTCAAGAGCGCCGCCAACTCCCGAATCGGCAGCGAATTGGCCGCATCGCTCTTCGCCGTGGCAGGATTCACGGCCACTTCGAGAAACAGGCCGTCAATGCCCACGGCGGCCGCGGCGCGGACGAGGACGGGCACGAACTCGCGCTGGCCGCCCGAATGGGTGCCGGCGCCGCCGGGCAGTTGCACGCTGTGCGTGGCATCGAACACCACGGGCCAGCCAAGCCGCGCCAGGATGGCCAGCGACCGCATGTCCACGACTAGGTTGTGGTAGCCGAACGACGTGCCGCGCTCGGTGAGGATGATGCCCTTGGCGCCTGCGGCAACGGCCTTCGCGACGGCGTTGCTCATGTCGTCGGGGGCGAGGAACTGGCCTTTCTTGAGGTTCACCACCCGCCCCGTGCGTGCGGCGGCCTGGATGAGATCGGTCTGGCGGCAGAGGAACGCGGGGATCTGAAGCACGTCGGCCACCTCGGCCACGGGCGCCGCCTGGTGCGACTCGTGGATGTCAGTGAGAATGGGCACGCCGTGCCGCGCCTTCACCTCGGCAAGGATGGCCAGCCCCTTCTCCAGCCCCGGCCCGCGATACGAGGCGGCGGAACTGCGATTCGCCTTGTCGAACGACGCCTTGAAGACGAGCGGCATCCCCGCCTCCGCCGCGATGGCCTTGAGCCGCGCGGCCAGCGTGTGGCACTGCCTGGCCGACTCGATGACGCACGGCCCGGCAATGAGCAGCAGCGGCCCTCGCCCACCCGCCTCCACTCCCGGCGCAATCGCCACCCTTCGGTACTTCATTCCTTCTGTCTTCCAATCAGCAATCGGAAATCGGCAATCGGAAATCTACAGCCCTGCCTTCACAATGTCATGCACCCGCAGCAGCCCCACGGCCTTGCCGTCGGCGTCAACCACGGGGAGGACCATGATCTGGCTCGGGCGGTCCTCCATCAGGTGGAGGGCGTCAATCGCCATCGTGCCGAGGGCCACGCGGATGGGGCTCTTCGTCATCAGGTCGCCGGACGTGAGGGCGAGGAGATTGTCGTAGCGCTGGAGCGCGCGGCGCAGGTCGCCATCCGTGATGATGCCCACGAGCTTGCCCTCGGCATCCACGATGTTCACGGCGCCGAGGGCCTTGCTCGTCATCTCGACCACCACCTCGCGCATCGGCGTGTCAGGGCGGGCCAGCGGCTGGTCCTTTCCGCCGTGCATGAGGTGCTCGACCTTCACGGTCAGGCGTCGGCCCAGCGCGCCGCCGGGGTGCGAGAGTGCGAAGCGCTCGGGCGTGAGCTGCTTGCGGGCCGCCACCACTATGGCCAAGGCGTCGCCCAACGCCTGCGCCGCGATGGCGCTCGCCGTCGGGGCCAGATTCAGAGGGTCCGCCTCCCGCTCCACCCCGCAATCGAGCACCAGGTCCGCCGCCTTCGCAATCCGCGATTCGGGCGAACCGGTGAACGCGATGACCGTGGGGCCAATGGACTCGATGGAGGGCAGGAGCCGCACGATTTCGTCGCTCTCGCCGCTGTGGCTCACGAGGATGAGCACGTCCTGGGCGCAGACGAGCCCGAGGTCGCCGTGGAGGGCCTCGCCTGCGTGAAGGAAGACGGCGGGCGTGCCCGTGCTGGAGAGGGTGGCCGCGATCTTGCGGGCGGCCATGCCCGACTTGCCGACGCCGCTCACGACGACCTTGCCCGCGCAGTCGAGCACCATCTGCACTGCCTGGGCAAAGGGCTCCCCCAGCCGCTCGCGCAGCCGCACTAGCGCGTCAATCTCCGCGTCGAGCACGGCGCGGGCCTGCACGACGTCCTGCTGCCGGTTCATCGCGCCGTCGGCCATCGCTTGGACTCCTTGCCCCGCCCTGCACGCGATTATAGCGCTCCGTGCTGACCTGTCAACACGGCCCCGTGGCGCCGGGTGCATAACGCATTTGCGCGCCGCCCATCTTGGTTCGTAGTTCGGCGTTTACGCGGTTCTCCCGGCCGCCGAGGAAGCGGCCAAGACCGCCTGAAGGCCGAACTACAAACAGGCCCCCCCTCCCGCGCGCAAACCCGTTACTGCACCCCCGTGGCGGCGTTGATAGGCGCGGGGCGCGGCGCTACAATCCCCGCGTCGCCATCCGGGCCTTCGCGCGTCGAATCACTCCTCGTTGGGACGCAGCAATGGACGATGACGTGGTTCGGTATCTTCGCCTCGCTAGTTGGTCGCTCTACCCGGCGGTCATGATGGTGCTCTTCTTCCGCGTCAGGGGCAGCGCCAGCCGCTGGCTGCTCGGTA
>VGYV01000441.1 GCA_016872855.1 Planctomycetota bacterium | reverse complement strand
TTCTGGACGCCGGGCTGACGGGGCGCGACTGGGTGGTGGAGAACGACGCCCAGGTGGTGGAGGTGGGCGAGCTGTGCTACGCGAAGCAGCGGCTCAGCCCGGTCCGCTGGGTGCTCGCCGTGCCCGAGGCCTCAACGGTCCAGCGGGCCGAGGACCTCCAGGGCAAGCTCATCGCCACCGAGCTGGTGAACACGACCCGCAAGTACCTCGCCAGCAAGGGCGTCGAGGCCAAGGTCGAGTTCTCCTGGGGCGCCACGGAGGCCAAGGCGAATCTGGTGGACGCCATCGTGGAGCTGACCGAGACCGGGTCGAGCCTGCGGGCCAACAAGCTGCGGATCGTGGACACCGTGATGGAGTCGGTGACGGTCCTGATTGCGAACAAGGGGGCGTGGGCGGACCCGTGGAAGCGGGCGAAGATCGAGAGCATCCGACTGCTGGTCGAGGGCGCCCTGCGGGCGCGCGAGAAGGTGTGCCTGAAGCTCAACGCGCCCGAGGCGAGCCTCGACGCGGTCTGCCGCATCCTCCCCGCCCTCCGCAAGCCCACCATCTCCAGGCTGTCCGAGGAGGGGTGGTTCGCCCTCGAGACGATTGTGGACGAGAGCGTGGTGCGTCGCCTGATCCCCGAGCTGAAGCGCGCCGGGGCCGAGGGCATCATCGAGTTGCCGCTGAACAAGATCATCCCATGACCATTGCCGATTGCCGATTGCCGATTGCCGATTTCAGGCCAAGAAAGCCCAGCGTCTGGCTCCTCGCCCTTCTGCTGACGCTGGCCCAGGCCATTGGTGGCGAGGCGCCGCCCGCCAAGGAGGCGCCGCGCCGCGAGTTGCCTCTCGAGGCCCAGGTGCTCTTCATGGAGGCCGTGCAGCTCAAGGAGCAGAAGAAGTTCGCCGACGCCATCGAGCGGTTCCAGAAGGTCCTCGAGTTCGACAAGGACTCGGCGACCGTGCTCTTCGAGCTGGGCTTCTGCCACTACAGCCTGGGGAAGAACAAGGAGGCGCTCGAATTCCTCAAGCGTTCGCTGGAGCTTGATCCCCAGAACGGGATGGCGCACGAGACCCTGGCGTTCGTGTACAACGCGCTGAACGAGCGGGACAAGGCGCTCGACGAGCTGGAGGCCGCGGCGAAGAGCGGCCGCCGCCCGCGCAACCACGAGGGCCTCGTCCAGAAGATCGCCTGGATCTACGAGCGCCAGCGCGACTACAAGAACGCCATCAAGTGGTACCAGTTCCTCCTCGACTGCGGCTACCGCAGCCGCAAGGCATATCTCACCCTCGGCACGCTTCAGCTCAAGGAGAAGCTGTACGACGAGGCGCTGGCCTGCTTCCGCGAGGTGGTCCGCCGCACGGACGAGGACGAGGCCGGCCCCGACGACGTGGCGGCCGCCTACGGCACCCTCACCGAGGCCGAGCGCGCCGACGCCCTCCGCCGCTACGAGGCCACCGCCGCCCACGCCAAGGACTCCGCGACCCTCGAGGCCCTCGCCCTCGCCTACCAGGCCGCCGGGCGCACCGACGACATGCTCCGCACCCTCGAGCGCGCCGCCGCCCTCGTCTCCGACCGCACGGCGGCCCAGCGGGAGTTCCTGGCCGAGCACTTCGAGGAGGCCGGCAACCTGCCCAAGGCCATCGAGTGGCGCCTCAAAATCCTCGCCGACCGCAAGGCCCCCACCGCGGAGGACCACGCCAGCATCGCCGCCCTCTACGTGAAGCACGAGGAGATGGAGAAGGCGGCCGACGCCTTCCGCAAGGCCGCCGCCGCCGAACCCGCCCGCACCGACCTCTTGCGGCGCGTGGCTGACTGCTACTCCGAGATGTACCAGTGGGACAAGGCGGCCGCAGTCCTCGAAGAGATGCTGAAGGGCAAGGAACTCGGCCCGGCCGACGCCGAAACCGTCTTCGAGCTGGGCGAAGTCCTCCGCCACGCCGGCAAGGCCCAGCCCGCCGCCGAACGAAGGAAACAGGCATTCGACCTCCTCGCCGGCGCCATCGGCAAGACCGGCAGCAAGGCCGCCGAAGTCCAACTCCAGGTCACCCTGGCCGAGCTCTACTACGCCGACCAGAAGCCCGAGAAGGCGCTCGGCTACCTCCTCGTCGCCCAGCAACTCGACCCCGATGACCCGCGCAAGCTCCTCCTCGTGGCCGGCGCCTACAAGCGGGTGAGGAACTGGACCGAGGCCGCCGCCACCCTCCAACGCTACATCGAGTCGCAGCCCAAGTCCCTCGCCACCGCCGGCGCCCTCATCGAGCGCGCCACCTGCCTCGAATGCACCGGCCAGGCCGAGGCCGCCAACGCCGTCCGCGACGAGGCCCGCAAGCTCCTCCTCGGCGCCGCCGAGGCCACCAAGAACGACTCCCTCAAGGCCGCCGTCCGCATCCAGCTCGGCGAGGTGGACACCCAGCGCAACCAGCCCAAGGCCGCCATCGAGCACTTCCTCGAAGCCCTCGGCCTCGACCCCAAGCGGGCCATCGCACACCTCCACCTGGGCCAGTGCTACCAGATGCTCGGCGACTGGGCTCGCGCCGCCGCACACTACAAGAGCTACCTCGACACCCAAACCGTGGGCGAGGCGGAGGCCCGCATCCTCTACCGCCTGGGCGTGGCCCAGACCCGCTCGGGCCAGGCCGACCTCGGCAAGCAGAACAAGGCCCGCGCCATCCAGCTCCTCCACGACGCCATGGCCACACTCGAGAAGGAGCAGCGCGGCACCCCCACCCACAAGGCCGGGCTCTGGCGCGAGCTGTGCGGCTTCTACTCCGGCGAGAAGCACCACGCACAGGCCCTCGATGCCATCGGCAAGGCCCTCGCGCTCGCGCCAGCGAGCAAGCGGGCCGACTACTCGCTCGCCCAGGCCTCCATCCTGGACGACCTGAAGCGCTACGACGACGGCGAGAAGCTCCTCGTCGAGACCCACAAGGCCGAGCCCGACAACCCGGCCGTCCTCAACCACCTGGGCTACTTCTGGGCCGAACGCGCCAAGAACCTCGACCAGGCCGTCACCCTGGTCCAGAAAGCCCTCCACCACGAGCCCCTCAACGGCGCATACCTCGACAGCCTGGGCTGGGCCTACTACCAGCAGGGCAAGCACGAGGACGCCCTCAAGCTCCTCCTCCGCGCCCTCCAGTACGAGGAGGACGCCGTCATCCGCGACCACCTGGGCGACGCCTACCACAAGCTCGGAAAACTCCGCGAAGCACGCGAAGCCTGGGCCAAGGCCATCGTCCTCGACCCCGACCTCGAAGGCGTTGCAGAAAAACTCAAGAACACCCAACCCAAGGAACCTCCCACGGAGGCCCCTGAGAAGGGTGCGAAGCAATGACGCACTGCCCCACCTGTTCCGCTCCGCGGAAACCTCCCCCGCGGGACTGGTCGCGCGCCAAGCTCCGGCGTCCTTGACCCGACGCTGCGGCTCCTTCCCCTCGCGACAACGTCTCAGGAGGTCCCGAAATGTCTGGCCATTCGCATTGGGCGACAATCAAGCACAAGAAGGCCGCGACCGACGCGAAGAAGGGCAAGCTGTTCTCGAAGCTGGCCAAGGACATCATCATGGCGGCCCAGCAGGGCGGCGGCGACCTGGACGCCAACTACTCGCTCAGGGCTGCCGTGGACGCTGCCAAAGCCGCCAACGTGCCCAAGGACAACATCGAGCGCGCCATCAAGCGCGGCACAGGCGAGCTGCCAGGCGTCACCTACGAGCGCCTCACCTACGAGGGCTACGGCCCCCACGGCATCGCCATCCTGGTCGAAGTCCTCACCGACAGCCGCAACCGCACCGCCGCCGAACTCCGCAAGATCTTCTCCCAGCGCGGCGGCAAAATGGAAGGCTCCGTCGCCTGGATGTTCGAGGCCAAGGGCCTCCTCACCGTCGCCGCCGACGCCATCACCGAGGACGAGCTGATGGAACTCGTCCTCAACGCCGGCGCCGACGACCTGGTCCGAACCAACGGCACCTACGAAGTCACCACCACCCCCACCGAGTTCCACAAGGTCAAGCAGGCCCTCACCGACAAGGGCCTCACCCCCGGCGTCGCCGAGCTCACCCGCCTCCCCAAGGACCTCATCAAGCTCGAGGGGGACGCCGCCCAGAAGGCCCTCAACCTCCTCGAAGAACTCGAAGACCACGACGACGTCCAAAACGTCTACACCAACTTCGACGTGCCCGCCGACCTCGCCGCCGCAAAGGAATAGAGCGCCCATGCGCGGCCCCAGGAGAGGATGAATGGATGGGTGGATGAATGGATGAATGAGAGGAACCCAAGCGCCCAGCTTCTTTCATCCATCCACCCATCCAGTCATCCAATCATCCCCGCCTCTTTCGCCCTCGACGGCCCCTGTGCTCTCTGTCCCCGCAAATGTGGCGCGGAGCGCTCTGCCGGCTCGCTCGGCTACTGCCGCACCGGCACCGGCATCCGCGTCGGCGCCATCTGCGTCCACCGCGGCGAAGAGCCCCCCATCCGCGGCCCCCACGGCATCGCCAACGTCTTCTTCACCCACTGCAATATGCAGTGCGTCTTCTGCCAGAACTACCAGATCAGCCGCAACCAAGGCCCCATCATCGAGCACGCGCTGACGCTCGACCAAGCGGTCCAACGGATCGAAGCCGCCCTCGGCCGCGGCGTCGGCGCCGTCGGCTTCGTCTCCCCCTCCCACTGCATCCCCCAGATGAAGGCCCTCATCGCCGCCCTCCGCGGCCGCCAGCCCCGGCCCGCCTTCGTCATGAACACCAACGCCTATGATACCGTCGAAACCCTTACCTCCCTCGACGGCCTCGTGGACGCCTACTTGCCCGACTTGAAGTACATGGACGGCGAGCTAGCCGGCCGCCTGTCCGACGCGCCCGACTACCCGGCCGTCGCCGCCGAGGCCCTGAGGGAGATGTTCCGCCAGAAGGGCTCCCGCCTCGCCGTCGCTGACTCGGGCTACATCGAGAGCGGCCTCATCATCCGCCACCTCGTCCTCCCTGGCCACGTTGAGAACAGCAAGCGGTGCCTCCGCTGGCTCGCCGACACCCTCTCGACCGACCTCCACCTCTCCCTCATGGCCCAGTACCGCCCCACCCCCGCCGTGGCGGGCGACCCCGACCTCGGCCGCTGCCTCCGCCCCGACGAATACCAGGAGGTCCTCGACGAGTTCCACCGCCTCGGCTTCTACCGCGGCTGGACCCAAGCCCTCGCCAGCCCCGACGCCTACCACCCCGACTTCGCCCTCTCCCACCCCTTCGAGCCGGCCTGACCACAGCGCCGGCTCTCAACCTTTCACGGCGCCGAAGGTGAGGCCGCGGACGATGTAGCGCTGGGCGAGAAGGGCGAGGACGACCGGCGGCGTGATGGCGATGAGCGAGCGAACAGCCAGGAAGCCGAAGTCCGGCCCCCGCGTGCTCCCCGTGCCTGCAATGTGCGCGGGGATGACCGTGGCGTGGAGCGAGCCGATCATGAGGCCAAAGAGAAACTCGTTCCATGTGAATGCAATGACGATGAGGACAGCCGCCGCCAGGCCCGGCGCGGCCAGCGGCAGGCAGATGCGCAGGAAAATCGTGCCGTGGCCCGCGCCGTCCACCATCGCCGCCTCCTCCAGCTCGACGGGCAGGTCGAGGAACGCCTGCCGCAGGATGACCACGACGAGGGGGAGGTTGAACGTCACGTTGAGGAGCACGAGGCCCGTCCGCGTGTCGAGCAATCCGAGCCAGTGGATGAGGAGGAAGAGCGGGGCAACGGTTGCCACGGGCGGCAGCACGCGCTGGGAGAGGAACCAGAGCGTGATGTCCTCGTTCGAGGGCCGGCGGAACTTGAAGCGCGCGACGGCGTAGGCGGCCGGGGCGCCGAGCGCCACGGCCACTGCCGCCGTGGCCGCCGCGATGCCCAGGCTGTTCCCCAGCGCCTGCTGCATCTCCACCGTCCCAAGCTCCTGCGTCCAGTGCCGAAGCGTCGGCTTGTACTGGACGAACGGGACGCCCAGGCCCTTCACCGTGAAGACCTCGCTCTTCTCCCGCAGGCTGAGGCTGATCGCCCAGTAGAACGGCAGGAACACCACGCCGACGACCGCAAAGGCAAGTGCGGCGAAGAACGCCTTCGAGAAATGCCGCGAGCGATGCCGCATCATTGGTACACCTGGCGCATCCGCTTGAACAGAACAAGGATCATCGCCGTCACGAGAAGCAGCATGATGACGGAGATGCTGGAGGCGTAGCCGAAGTTGGAGTCCTTGAGCCCCACAAAGTAGGAATAGAGGCTGAGCACTTGGGTGGCGGTGTGTGGCCCGCCGCCCGTGAGGGTGTAGGGGATGTCGAGGACCTTGACCGCCTCGGTGAGCCGGAGGAGGAGGACGAGGACCACGGTCGGCTTGAGGATGGGCAACGTGATGGCGCGGAAGAGGACCCAGCCGCTCTTCGTCTCGAGCCGTGCCGCCTCGTAGTAGTCCTCGGGAATCCCCTGGAGCGCCGCCAGGAAGATCAGGAAGCAGAACGGCGTCCACTGCCACACGTCCACGAGCATCACGGACACGAGCGCCAGGGTGGGGTGGGAGAGCCAGGGGACCTTGAGGCCCAGGAGGCCGTTGATGAGGCCCCCTTCGGCGAGGAAGATGGTGCGGAAGAGGATGCCGACGGCGATGGGCGTGGCGAACAGCGGCGCCGTCAGCAGCGTCCGCAGCACGCCCCGGAACGGCAGCGAGCGGTTGAACAGGAGGGCCAGCGCCATCCCCAGGACCAGTTGCACCGTGACCCCGCAGGCCACGAAGACCAGCGTGATGGCGAGGGACTCCCAGGCCCGGCGGTCCTGGAAGAACGTGGCGTAGTTGGCCAGGCCGACAAACCGCTCGGGCTCGCCCACCCTGGCGTCGTAGAACGACAGCCGCACGCTGTAGATGAGCGGGAAGAGCGTGAAGCAGAGGACCCACGCCACGGCAGGGAGAAGGAAGAGGAGCTGGATGTGCCTTTGGCGGCGCACTCGCCAGGTCCCCCTAGAAACTATCTCAAAACCCACGCGGGCTGCGTTGCCGGCGTCAGCGGGGCGGATGCAAGGCGCGGCGACGCAGGCGATGCAGCGGAGAGCATCGCTGAGGAGCCGCAACGCAGCAGCCGCCCCGCTGCCGCCGCAACCCGAAGGGACGCCGCGACTTCTGGCCGCAGGCTGTGTCGTTCGTCGTCA
>VGYV01000440.1 GCA_016872855.1 Planctomycetota bacterium | reverse complement strand
AGCGGCGGCAGGCCGCGTCTGGTTCTTCCACGTGGACGGCCGCAACGACGGGCCACACGCAGCCGAGACCGTCCTCGAGCAGGTCAAGACTGGGCGGCTCGACGCCGATACCCTCGTGTGGAAGGATGGTATGGGTGACTGGCAGCCGCTGCGTGAGGTCGCCGACTTCCGTGGCGCCTTCGCCACGCCGCCTCCCGTCAAGCCCTCGCACGCCCACAGGCCCCACCCCCCCAAGCCGGGCGAGCACCTGGGCCGCGGCCACGAGGGCGAACACGAGCCGCGGGCGCACTACTCGCGGGCAAAGGCGCGACGCGACATGTCCATCGGCCTCTGGGTCGCCGGCGCCCTGGGCCTGGCCGCGCTCATCGCGCTCCTGCTGCTCCTGAACAGGAGGGAGGAGAGGCCGGCCCCCAGGCAGGACGAGGTATCGCGCGTGGACACCTCGATGGATGTGCAGCCTGCGCCGGAGGTTGTGGTGGACACGAAGGGGACCCCCACCCCGCCGCCGAAGAAGGCGCCGAAGGCCGAGCCAACCAGGGAGAAGCTGCTCACGACCCTGGCGGCCGAGATGGACGCGGGCTTCCGCGCGGCCATCGAGGCCCACAAGAAGGGCAAGGCCGCCCCCATCATCGCCCTCACCCGCAAGTGCAAGAGCAATGCCGAGAAGCTCGCCCAGCGCGACTGGGGCATCTACAAGGACGAGGTAGACGCCCTGGCGAAGTCCCTCGCCCAGGCCGGCGACGGCATGTACACCATCGTGCAGGAGAAGGCGGCGCCCTGGGGAAGCGACGGGACCGACGAGAAGACTCGTGCGAAGCTGCTGGAGCTTGACAAGTACGAGTGGATCAGCAACTGGCAGAAGATCATCGCCGACCACCTCGACAGGGTGAGGAAGAAGGGGCTGAATTTCTAGGGGTCGCACCGCCCCGAAGGGACCCAAGGGACAAAAGGGACCAAAGGGACGTGCGGGGGGGGAAGGCCCGCCCTTTGTCCCTTTGGTCCCTTGGGTCCCTTTTGTCCCTTGGGTCCCTCTCACCTATGCCCGCCCGCCGAGCCCATGTAGCCCAGCAGGTGCTTCTCGGCCTCGAAGAGGCGGCCGCACATCTCGCGGATTTCGGCGAGCGAGCACACGGCGGCCGTGAGGGGGTCGAGCATGCAGGCGTGTATCGCCTTCTCGCGGTCGCCGTCCAGCACGGCCTGCACCGCGAGGTCCTGCACGGCGATGTTCGAGGCGTTCAGCGCGGCAAGCTGCGTGGGCAGCTCGCCCACGGCGCAGGGGTGGACGCCCTCGTGGTCGGCGAAGCAGGGCACCTCGACCACGCAGTTGGGCGGCAGGTTGGGGATGATCCCCTCGTTCGTCACGTTGCCGTTGAAGCGGAAAGGCACGCCCGTCTCGATGCCGTTCATGATGCCCGAGGCGTACTCGTGTGACGCCTTGACCTCGATGGGCTTCTCGCCGCGCACCTGGGCGAGGAAGTCGGGGTCCTGCCAGTCCCACCGCGACCCCGCCGCCTCCCTCGCCACCTGGCGCTTCTTGAGGCCGAACTGCTCGTAGAGCGCGGGGCGCTTGCGGAACCAGGGGACGTACTCGGACATGTGGGTTGAGGATTCGGTGACGAAGGAGCCGAGCTGGCGGAAGACCTCGAAGCGCACGGGGTCTTTGGCGAACACCTCGGGCCTCTCGCTCGCCTCGCGCAGCAGCGGATAGGCGTCCTCGCCGTTCCACTCGAAGGTGAGGAACCAAGCCATGTGGTTGATGCCTGCGACCCAGAAGCGGCACTCCTCGCGTGGCTTGGCGATGTAGCTGGCGAGCTGGTTGGAGCTGCCCTGGACGCTGTGGCAGAGGCCCATGGTGCTGATCTTCGTCGCCTCGTTCATCGCCCAGCAGAGCATGGCCATCGGATTCGTGTAGTTGATGAGGAGGGCCTTGGGGCACAGCTCCTCCATGTCCTGGCAGATACGGAGCATTTCGGGCGCGGTGCGAAGCGTACGAAAGACGCCGCCCACGCCGAGCGTATCAGCGACCGACTGGTCAACCCCGTATTCGGAGGGAATCATCACCTCTTCATAGTATGGCGAGCCGGCATAGGCCCGGCCGCCCACGGCGATGGCCACGACCACGTAGTCGGCCCCCGCGAGCACCTTGCGGCGGTCCGTGTTCCACTTCACCTTCATGTCGGCCTTGAGCTGGCGGACGAGGGCCTTCACCCAGTCGGCCACGTTCCGCGCGCTCTCGGCATTGATGTCCACCAGTGCGATGCTGCCGTTCCGCAGCCCCTCGTGGGCCAGGATGTCCAGGCTCAGCCTCCGCCCGAATCCGCTCCCTGCTCCGATGATCACGACGTTAGGCATGTCTCCCACTCCTACGCAGCTACACGGCCAACAGAAAGGTCCAAAGAGGGATTGAGAGCACGCCGCCCTGGAGGACGACGGGGGACTCTCGAGTGACCACAACACCCAGAGGGCAGCGGAACTCGCCCATGAAGCGCTCGACCTCCGGCGCACCCTCGGGACTCCGCCGGTATTTCACCTCGACGGGAAGAGACTCGGCGCCGCTATGGGTGACGATGAAGTCCACCTCTCGGGTCCGCCGCCGGTAGTAGGACAGTTCGACTGTCTCGGGCCAGGCCGACAGGGCAATCGCCACCACGTTCTCGGCATAGAGCCCTGCCATGACGTCGTCGCCGGGCACCTCGTCCCATAGCTTGAGCACAGCGTTGCGCAGGGCGAGGTCCACGACATAGGACTTCACGTTACTCTCGCGAACGCGATACGGCTGGGCGCGGAACTTGCGGACGCGCCGGATGAGGTCGGCCATCTCGAGGAGCGGCAGGTTGTCCTCCACCACTTCTCTGCCCACGCCCGCCTCGCCGGCGACGCGCTTGACGTTCAACTCCACTCCAGGGTTCGAAAGGAGGTAGAGGACAAGGCGGGTGACGTTCTCCGGCTTGCGCAGCGCGCTCACCTGAGCCAGGTCACCGAAGAGCACCCGCCGCACCTGATTGTCCCACAGGAACTCCTGTCGCACGATGGGGTCATCAATCTCCCAGACTTCCGGGAGCCCGCCGTGGCGCCAGTAGGCCGCCCCGAGTCCGGCGAGAGCCGACCTGTATGGCTCAAGAGCCACTTCCAGGCTGTGCGAGAGTTCGAACGCCCCGGCCCCATCGCCCCGCAGCAGGCGCTCCTTGAGGCCCGCGTGTTCGCCCAGGATGCGGGAGAACGCGCTGTCTCCGGCCAGACGGAAGAGACAGTATTCCCGGAAAGAGAACGGAAGCAGATGGTGATCCATGATCCTGCCCACCAGGCTTTCGCGGCTCTTTCGGAAGATGGGTACCGAAGCGGAGCCAGATACGATGAACCTGATAGGGTAGCCCTGGTCGTAGAACTTCTTCAGGTGCAGCTCCCAGTAGGGAAGGCGCTGAATCTCGTCCAGGAGGAAGTAGTGTGTATTCCCCCTGTCCCATTGCTTCACTCCTTGTTGAGCCGCCAGGAGGTCGAAGGCCGCTGCTTGGCGTTCGCCCGATGCGAGCAGGGAGGGCTCGTCGAAGGAGAAGTAGAGAATCCGCTCCGGGGCCATCCCCTTGCGGTCCAACATGCGCACGATGAGTTGTCGGAGAATCGTGGTCTTGCCGATGCGCCGGGGACCTGTCACTGAGAGTGCTTGTCGGAGTCCCTCGAAATCGCGCCACAGCAGGTCCAGCACCGGTCGTTCGAACGATGGCAGTTCACGCCGCCACGGGCCGGCCGGATCCGCCCACCAGGGGTTGTAGGGAGCAAGCACACGGGCCATCCAGTCGCTATCTGTCTCGCCAGAAGTCATTGCTCATTCAACCCTTACGATGGTCGCGCCAGTTATTGGGATCATGACCCTCATATTTTCCCATGTCGCCGCCCGCTTGTCAAGCGCTGTCACCACACGTGGATCTTGTGTCCATCGCCCGGGAACCAGAGGCAGTCTACCAGGAACGAGGCACCCAGGCCAGCGACGTAGCCGACCATGATGCCGACGAAGAAGTAGCGCCAGCGGCGGTAGGCCTGGATGCCGCCGAGGCGAATGATCAACACCTTGACCACCCAGGTCAGGAAGATCGAGAACGCGGCGTAGCCAGTCGTCTCCCCCGCGCCGATGGCCATGCCCACAGGATGAATCGGCCACCAGGCGTAGCGGTACTGGAGAAACGCCACGGCTCCCGTGGTCGCGGCCCCGATGCCCATGAAGGCCATGCGGTTCCAGTCCGTGGGCATGGGGCTGAGTTCCTTCTTCGCCAGGTAGCCGAAGATCCACTCATGCCCCCGCGACCACTCGAAGGCGTCGAAATTGTGCGCTCCGCGGGTGTAGCAGAGGGTGAGGGTGTAGACGACGCCCACGGCGAGCGAAACGGCGGCAGCCAGGCCCATCATCAGCAGGAAGCCGCGCCGGGCCTGCGGCTCCGCCCCGGCCATCCGCAGGTTGTGGGCCGCCGTGTAGGGGATCAGCCGCTCATTGTTGCAGTTCACGCAGTAGCCCAGGCCCACCATCAGGCGGTCCGCCGAGCTCATCTTGTCGTAGCCGAGCGTGTAGAACGTGGCCTCCTGCGGCGTGATGGGGCTCCAGAGGTAGATCAGCCCCGTCTGGGCGACCAGGCGGGTGACGCCCACGTAGATGATGAAGCCGATGGGGACGAAGAAGGCGGCGACGGGCAGCGACATGCCGGCCTTCACATACCACGCGAAGACCACGGCCCCCCCGATGAGGAGGCCCACCACCGCCGTGCGATAGCGGACCACCTCGCGACTGTCGTCCGTCCCGCCCTTCATGCCCAGCGCGCGGCGGACCACGCCCGCCAGGTGCCCCCTCGCCATCCAGAAGCCGAGGAGGACGAGGACGAGGAACCCGCCCCAGTTCTGCCAGCCGCAGGCCGCGCTGAAGGGGCAGCCCCAGTTGTCCGGCGGCCCAATATCCAGCCCGATGGTGTTGAAGAGCCCGGCTTCCAGGATGAACAGGAGCCGGAAGAACCAGACGCTGAACAGGATGTTGGTTGGCGTGAAGTAGGCGAAGCCCATGACGAAGAAGTTGGCCTTGCACAGGATGGCAGGGTACTTGGGGCTGAACTGCACCCAGGCCCAGGTCTGGAACGGGATGGTGGGGAACCCCCACTCGAAGTAGGCGATCATGTTCCAGCAGATGACGAAGAATGGGATTCCCGCGCCGATCCAGAAGAGGGGCTGGTGGGCTACGGAGGGCCAGGCCGAGCCGCGGCGCTCCTCCATCAGCAGCATGGGGAGTTCGGCAAGGGGGAACGTCAGCCGCTCGTTGTCCACCCACTGCCGCCGCAGGATGACCATCGTGCAGAAGGAGCACAGGAGGAGCGCCGCGATGAGGACGCCCCACCAGGCAAGCGGCACGAGCCAGGCGTGCCACGGGATGGCCTCGGCGCGCGGGAGGCCGTTGAAGAGCCACTCCACCGCCCGCCCAGTGTCGCTGGGGGCGAGCCAGCGCGGCATGGTCACGCTCATCCACTCCGCCCAGAAGTTCTCCGGCGATGCGTAGTAGAAGGGCGCCGAGATGTAACTCAGGAGGAAGCCCACGATGCCCAGGGAGGGGAAGATGGCTGCCACCATCCCCATCGAGAAGATGATCACCAGCTCCCAGGGCTGAAAGGCCAGGCTGCGGCGAATCGCCCGCAGCATCACGTTCACGGGGAACACGAGCAGCAGGAACGGCAGGAGGACGGCGACCGAGATGTAGCCGAAGCGCATCCAGAGGCCGCGCGACACGTAGTAGCCGAAGGGCTCCCACACGTTGATCACGGCGGCCAGGGCCGCCCCGACCAGGATGGCGCGGCATCGTCGCATGGCCGCATTCTACCCCAACCCGCCGCCCAGTCAACGCCGACTCTGCTCCGGAATCTGGAATGCGGAATCTGGACCGCACACGCGCCCGCTTTGCTCCTTGACGGGGGCGCGGCCCGCGGTCTATAATCCGACCACGCGCGTGCGCCGCCTTGAATATTCGGGCGGAGGGAACGTCTAACCACGTAGTGAGAGTGCGCCAGGGTGGGTGAGCCGACCGCCTCTGACGAACAGCTTGTCGAGCAGACCCTGGGCGGGCACACGCAGGCCTTCGCCCAACTCTATGACAGGCACCGTGAGAGAGTGTATCGGCTTGCATACCGGTTCGTGGGCAACAAGGCCGATGCACTGGACCTCTGCCAGGAGATCTTTGTCAAGGCGTTCGAGTCGCTCGCCACGTTCCGGGGCCAGGCCAAGTTTGCGACGTGGCTGACGCGCATTGCGGCCAACACGTGCGTGGACCACCGCCGGCACGCCCAGGCGCGTCAGGCGGCGGAGCTGAACCCCGAGATCGTGAAGAGCGACTACCGCCTGCCCGGTCACGGGAAGGGGCCGTGGCCCGCCGAGGCCTCCGAGCGCGAGGAGCTGCGGGCGTCTCTCGACGCAGCGATCGCCCAGCTCAGCCCCGACCACCGCGAGGTCTTCGTCCTCCACGCCATCGAGGGCCTGACCTACGACGAGATCGCAGGAGCCGTCGGCTGCCCCATCGGCACCGTGATGTCCCGGCTCCACTACGCCCGGAAGCATCTGCGTGGCCTGCTGGCCGGCCTGCAAAAGGACTAGCCCGATGAGCACCTGTCCGCCCGAGGAGAAGCTGGGGGCCTACGTGGACGGCGAGCTGGCCGAACGCGAGCGCGCCGCCATCGAGGCCCACGTGCGCGCCTGCAAGCCGTGCGCCGACGCTGTGGCCGACCTGTGCGACCTCGACCGCATGGCCCACTCGGTTGACACCCCCGAGGTCTCGCCGCAGGAGTGGACGACCACCTGGACCGGCATCGGCGCCCGCGTCGCCCCCGCCGTGGCCCCTCAGGATTGGACGACTGCCTGGGATGCCATCGCCGCCCGCGTGTCCCCGCTCCCCCCGCAGGCGCGTCGTCCACTCTGGCGTCGCCCTCTAGCCTGGGCAGCGCGCCTCATCGGCATTTCCCACCGAAACGCGGGAGAGCCGGAATCCGAAACCCGAAATCCGAAGCAATGCCGGGCATTGCCAGAATTGCCTGCTCATGAGATTGAGTCGAATTCCATAAGTACGTGGTATATCTTATGTTGTGTCGTTGGTCAGCCCTTGCACAAGGGCTGGTATCAACTGGCCTTGCAGGCGGCCATC
>VGYV01000439.1 GCA_016872855.1 Planctomycetota bacterium | reverse complement strand
ATCCGTAATGCGTAATCCGTAATCCGTAACCAGACAAGAGAAGACTCGGCCTTCCGTTCTTCTCTGGTTACGGATTACGGATTACGGATTACGCATTGGCCGAAGGCAGAAGACCAGATGAGTCTACGGTATGGCTACTTCCCAGGTTGCTCCCTCTTGTCGAGCGCCGTCGAGTACGATCGCTCGGCGCGGGCGCTGCTCGGCGCACTGGGCGTCGAGCTGGAGGAGGTCGAGGACTGGGTGTGCTGCGGGGCCACCCCCGCCCACGCCACGAGCCACCTGCTGTCGCTCGCGCTACCCGGCATCTCGCTGGCCGCGGCCGAACGCCAGGGCCTCGACGTGCTCACCTGCTGCTCCGCCTGCTACAGCCGCCTGAAGCAGGCCAACCACGAACTGGTCCACGAGCCGAAGCTCCTCGCCCAAGTGAACGAGATTATCGAAGAACAGTACGAGGGCAAGAGCCGCGTGCTCCACATCGCCGAGCTTCTGGCGAGCGAGATAGGCCCCGAGGCCATTCGCGCCCGCGTCACGCGGCCCCTGGCCGGCCTCAAGGTGGCCGCCTATTACGGCTGCCTTCTCACGCGCCTCCCCGAGGAACTGCGGATTGACAAACTCGAATACCCCACTCTCCTCGACGACCTGATGGCCGCCACGGGCGCCGAGCCCGTGGATTGGCCGCTCAAGACCGAGTGCTGCGGCGCCGCGCTCACCCTGGCGCGGCAGGACACCGTGATTCGCCTCAGCGGCCAGCTCCTCCAGGTGGCCAAGGAGTGCGGGGCCGACGTCGTGGCCGTCGCCTGTCCCTTGTGCCAGGCGAACATGGACATGTATCAGTCGGACGCCGAGGGCCAGCTCGGCCAGCAGCTCGGCCTCCCGGTGCTCTACTTCACCCAGCTCATGGCGCTGGCGATGGGACTGGCGCCCGAAGTCCTGTGCCTCGACAAGCAGATCGTGGATCCCACGCCTCTTCTGGTCGAGAAGGGGCTGGTTGAAACAGGAGTCTACCTGTGATCTGGGCAGGGGATGAATGGATGTATGGATGTATGGATGAAAGACGCCGAGCTCTGACAATCATCCATTCATCCAACCATCCATTCATCCCCTCCCGTTAGGAATCTCGCCTATGGCCCGAGTTGGCGTGTTCATCTGCTGGTGCGGTGCGAACATCGCGGAGACGGTGGACTCCGGGGCCGTGGCCCGCTACGCCGGCACGCTGCCCGGCGTGGTGGTGGCCCGCGACTACAAGTACATGTGCTCCGACCCGGGGCAGCGGCTGATCACGGATGCGATCAAGGAGCACCGCCTGTCGGGCGTGGTCGTGGCCTCGTGCTCGCCGCGGATGCACGAGACCACGTTCCGCCGCACCGTGGCGGGGGTGGGCCTCAATCCCTACATGCTCGAGATGGCCAACATCCGCGAGCACTGCTCGTGGGTCCACCACGACCGCCGCGAGGCCACGGAGAAGGCCAAAGACCTCGTCCGCCTGATGGTCATGAAGGTGCGGCGCAACGTGCCCCTCGCCGAGATCGAGGTGCCCGTCACCCAGCGGGTGATGGTCATCGGCGCCGGCATCGCGGGCATCCAGGCCGCACTCGACGTCGCACAGGCCGGCTACGAGGTGGTCCTGGTCGAGCGCAAGCCCAGCATCGGCGGCCACATGTCCATGCTCGACGAGACCTTCCCCACCCTCGACTGCTCCCAGTGCATCCTCACGCCCCGCATGGTCGAGATCATGCAGAGCCAGAAGGTCAAGCTCCTCACCTACTCCGAGGTCGAGCAGGTGGACGGCTATGTGGGCAACTTCGAGGTCAAGGTGCGCCAGAAGGCCCGCAGCGTGGACATGAAGAAATGCACGGGCTGCGGGGACTGCTGGAACAACTGCCTCTCGCGCAACCGCATCCAGATTCCCACGCCGCGCTCCGTCGCCGCCCAGACCCCGCCCGATGTGGCGGCGAAGGTGGACGCCATTCTCGACAAGTACACCGACCGCGCGGGCATGGTCATCGGCATGCTCCAGGACGTGCAGGAGGCCTTCAACTACCTGCGCCAGGACGCCCTGATGTACCTGGCCGAGAAGTCGGGCGTGCCGCTGAGCCGCCTGTACGCGGTGGCCCGCTTCTACCACGCCTTCAGCCTCGCGCCGCGCGGGCGGAACATCATCCGCGTGTGCCTGGGCACCGCGTGCCACCTGCGGGGCGGCGCACACATTGCCGACGCCATCACCCGCGAGCTGGGCATCGCCCACGGCGAGACGACGAAGGACATGCAGTTCACCTTCGAGCGCGTGAACTGCCTGGGCGCCTGCGCCCTCGCGCCCGTGGTGACCGTGAACAACAAGTACTACGGCCAGATGACGGTGGGGAAGATGGTGGAACTTATTGGGAAGCTGGCCGCCGAGCCGCAGCAGGCAAGCGAGCCGGCGGCGGCAGCAGGATGAGCGCATGACGCGTGACCCGTGACGCGTGACAGGAGAAACCGACGTGGCTGTCTTCTCTTCTCACGCGTCACGCGTCACGCGTCCGGAGTCACGCATCAATTGACGAGGAACCAATGGCAGTAGCCACGCGACTCGCCTCACCACAGGACCTGGCCGAATTGCGGCAGAGCCTTGTTGCCCGCCGCGAGGAGAAGGCGCTCTCCGTCGCCATCTGCGGCGGCACGGGCTGCCGCGCCAACGGCGCGATGGAGCTGTTCGACGAGTTCCGCCGCCAGCTTGAGGGCAACGGCCATGCCAAGGTCGTCGTCCGCGCCACCGGCTGCCACGGCTTCTGCGAGAAGGGGCCCCTCGTCGTCCTCCACCCCAGCGGCCTGCTCTACCACGGCGTCAAACCCGCCGACGTGGCCGAGATCATCGAGAAGACCCTCGACAAGGGCGAAACAGTCGAGAGGCTGCTCTACCGCGACCCGGTGTCGAAGACCAAGTGCCGCTGCGAACACGACGTGCCCTTCTACGCCAAGCAGCAGCGCATCGTCTTCCGCCACAACGGCCTGATTGACCCCGCCGAGGTCGAGGACTACATCGCCGTGGGCGGCTATGCGGCCCTCGCCAAGGCCCTGACCACTATGACGCCCGAGGCCATTGTAGGCGAAGTGACCCGCGCCGGCCTGCGCGGCCGCGGCGGCGGCGGCTTCCCCACGGGCAAGAAGTGGGCCATCTGCCGCGCACAGCCCGGCGACGAGAAGTACATCATCTGCAACGGCGACGAGGGCGACCCCGGGGCGTTCATGGACCGCAGCATCATGGAGGGCGACCCGCACGCGGTGCTCGAGGGGATGGTCATCGGCGCCTACGCCATCGGCTCGCACCAGGGCTACATCTACGTCCGCGCCGAATACCCCCTCGCCGTCACGAACCTCACCACTGCCATCGAGCAGGCGCACGAACTGGGCCTGCTCGGCGACGACATCCTGGGTTCCGGCTTCAGCTTCAGTGTGGCCATCGTCCGGGGAGCCGGCGCCTTCGTGTGCGGCGAAGAAACGGGCATGATCGCCTCCATCCAGGGCGACATCGGCAGCCCCCGACAGCGCCCGCCTTACCCGGCCCAGGCAGGGCTGTGGGGGCTGCCGACGAATATCAATAACGTTGAGACCTGGGCCAACGTGCCCGTCATCATCGAGCGCGGCTCCGCCTGGTTTGCCGCCACGGGCACCGAGAAGTCCAAGGGCACCAAGGTCTTCTCCCTCGTCGGCAAGGTGAAGAACACCGGCCTCGTCGAGGTGCCCATGGGCGTGACGCTCCGCGAGATCGTCTTCGACATCGGCGGCGGCACCCTCAAGGACCGCGCGCTCAAGGCTGTGCAGACCGGCGGCCCCTCGGGCGGCTGCATCCCCGAGCCGCTGATGGACCTGCCGGTGGACTACGAGAAGCTCACCGAAGCGGGCGCCATGATGGGCTCCGGCGGCCTCATCGTGATGGACGAGCGGACGTGCATGGTGGACGTGGCCCGCTACTTCCTGAGCTTCCTGGTGGACGAGTCGTGCGGCAAGTGCGTCCCCTGCCGCGAGGGGGTCCACCACATGCAGCAAATCCTCACGCGGATCACTGAGGGCAACGGGCGGGAGGGCGACATCGAGCTCCTTGAGCAGCTCGCGGGCTACGTGAAAAGCTCGTCCCTGTGCATGCTCGGCGGCACGGCGCCCAACCCAGTGCTCTCGACGATCCGCTACTTCCGGGACGAGTACGAGGCCCACATCAAGCAGAAGGTGTGCCCGGCCGGCGTGTGCAAGCGGCTCATCGAGTTCCGCATTGACCCCTCGGCCTGCCGCGGCTGCACGAAGTGCGTTCGCGGCTGCCCCAGCGGCGCCATCACGGGCGAAAAAAAACAGCCCCACGCCATCAACACCGCCGCGTGCGTCAAGTGCGGGGTCTGCTTCGAGGAATGCCCCTTTGATGCGGTGGTGGTTGAGTAACGAGGGGATACTGGTGACTAGAAATGCGTAATCCGTAATCCGTAACTAGAAAGAGAAGACCAGCCCCTCCTTCTTCACTGGTTACGGATTGCGAATTACGGATTACGGACGCAGGAGAATCGAGCGAGGACCTGACGATGATCAGCCTGACGATAGACGGCCGTGATGTGCAAGTACAAGAGGGCCAAACCCTGCTCGACGCGGCGAAGGCCCTCGGCATCGAGATACCCACGCTCTGCCACCACAAGGCCGTGCCGCCCGCGGGCGCGTGCCGCATCTGCGTGGTTGAGATCACAGGCGGCGGCCGGCCCGGCCTCGTGCCCGCGTGCGCCTATCCCGCCCAGAACGGCCTGGTGATCGCGACCGATTCCGAGGCCGTGCGGGCCTCGCGCCGCATGACCCTGGCCCTCCTCCTCGCCCGCTGCCCCGAGGCCCAGGTGCTCCACGGCCTTGCCAAGCGCTACGGCGTCGAGCCATTAGCCGACCGCCTCGCCCTCTCTTCCTCCGTACCCGCTAACCAAAAACCGAAAACCGAAAACCCGGAAGAGTCGAGGACGAGGACGACGACGAGGACGAGGACGATTGAGGAGGCCAAGTGCATTCTCTGCGGCCTGTGCGTGCGCGTGTGCCAGGAGGTGATCGGCCCGGCGGCAACCTGCTTCGCTGGGCGCGGGCCGCACCGCGAGGTCTCGACGCCCTACAAGATGCTCTCCGGCGTCTGCATCGGCTGCGGCGCCTGCTCCTTCGTGTGCCCCACGGGGGCCATTGACCCCGCCGAGTTCTGCTCCCACCCCCTCGAGCGGATCCCCAACGAGTTCAACTGCGGGTTCGACTTCCGCACCCCCGTCCACATCCCCTTCCCTCAGGCCGTGCCCAACAAGCCGCTGATTGACCGCGAGAACTGCATCCACTACAAGACCGGCCGCTGCGGCGCCTGCGCCAAGGTCTGTCCCGCCGGCGCGATTGACTACGACATGGCCGACCAGATCGTCGAGGAGAAGGTCGGGGCCATCATCGTCGCCACGGGCTACGAGATCGCCGACCCCAGCGTCTACGAGGAGTACGGCTACGGTCGCTACCCCGACGTTGTGACCAGCCTGGAGTTCGAGCGGATGGTCAGCGCCAGCGGCCCCACAGAGGGCGAGCTGCGCCGCCCCTCGACCGGCCTGCCGCCGAAGACCGTCGTGTTCCTCCAGTGCATCGGCTCGCGCGAGGAGCAGGGCACGGGCAAGGAATACTGCTCGAAGATCTGCTGCATGTACACCGCCAAGCACGCCATCCTCTACAAGCACAAGGTCCACGACGGCCAGGCATTCGTCTTTTACATGGACATCCGCTCGGCAGGGAAGAACTACGAGGAATTCGTCCGCCGCGTGGTCAAGGAGGACAACGCGACGTATCTGCGCGGCCGCGTATCCAAGGTGTATCCCCGCAACGGCAAGCTCATCGTCCGCGGCGCCGATACCCTGAGCGGCGGGCAGGTGGAGATTGCGGCGGACATGGTCGTCCTCGCCGCGGCCCTTCAGCCATCCTCGGGCGTGCGCGAGCTGGCGCAGAAGCTCCGCATCGGCTACGACCAGAACGGCTTCCTCTCCGAGGCCCACCCCAAGCTCCGCCCGGTGGAGACGAACACCGCCGGCGTGTTCTTGGCCGGCTGCGCCCACAGCCCGAAGGACATCCCGGAAACGGTCGCCCAGGCTTCCGCGGCTGCGGCCAAGGCCCTGGGCCTCATCGCCCACGACCGCCTCACGCGCGAGCCGACCATCGGGGTGGTGAACGAGCAGTCGTGCAACGGCTGCTTCGAGTGCCAGCCCGTGTGCGCCTACGGCGCCATCGAGCGGCGCGAAATCCGCGACCGCAAGGACAATCTCCTCCAGGTCGTCGCCGCCATCAACAAGGGCCTCTGCCAGGGCTGCGGCGCCTGCTCGGCCACCTGCCGCTCCAAGAGCATCGAGGTCCAGGGCTTCCGCGACGACCAGCTCTTCGCCGAAATCAACGCCATCGCAAGGTGATCTGCCATGTCCCATCAATCCCATCCGTCCGATCCGACCGATCTGTCTGATCTGTCCGATGTGTCTCGGGCAACCAGCGCTGTGGGCACCTGGCAGCCGAACATTGTGGCCTTCCTCTGCAACTGGTGTTCTTACGCGGGTGCCGACCTGGCGGGGATGAGCCGCTTCGAGTATCCCGCGAACATCCGCATCATTCGCGTGCCCTGCTCGGGGCGCGTGGACCCGATGTTCGTGCTCAAGAGCTTCGAGCGTGGGGCCGACATGGTGCTGGTGTCGGGCTGCCACCCGGGCGACTGCCATTACACGAGCGGCAACTACCACGCGCGCCGCAAGCTCACAGCCTTCCGCGAGCTTCTCGCGTTCCTGGGCATTGATCCGCGGCGCTTCCAGATATCCTGGGTCTCCGCCGCCGAGGGCGGCAAGTGGTCCGCCGTCGTCACCCAGATCACACAGGAGGCCCGGCAACTCGGCCCATTCAAGGAGTTCCCCAGTTGGGAGAACGGCCATGGTGGAGCAAGCGACCGACAAGGTGCGTGACATCCCTGCGTGGGTCCTCATCGTGTTCCCGCTGGGGTTGATGGCCGCCCTAGTCATCTTCTTCGACCTGTGGTGGCCCCTGCTGTGGTAAGACAAGACCGGCATGCGGAAGTCAAGAGCGATTTTCGATGCGGAGTCCGCCGGTGCCCACGAGGTGGGTGGTTTTCGCGGACTCCAGGCCGGCTTGTCGGGCCGAGGGCTCATCTCTCTCGT
>VGYV01000438.1 GCA_016872855.1 Planctomycetota bacterium | reverse complement strand
CATCAAGCACGCCTACGAAAAGCCCACGCCGGTCACGGAACTGGCCCCGCAGACCCCGCCAGCCCTGTGCGCCCTTATTCACAGGCTGCTGAGCAAGGACCCCGCGGAACGCTACCCCAGCGCCAGGGCGCTGCTTGCGGGCATCCGCTCGATCGAGACAGGCATGGTCTGGGCAGGGGAGGCCGACCGCCCAGAGGAGCGGAGAGCCGAGTCGCCAGGCCGCCGCGGGGAAGCACCCAGGCGCAGGCTCCGTGCGGCCGTCGCGGCAGTGGTCGGAAAGCTTCCGGCCATGGTCTTCGGTCTGGGGGTAATGAGTCTGGTGGTCATGTGGTTGTCTGGCGCCTTCGGCCCCGGGGCCGGAAGAAGCCGGGTGGAACCCCCCGTGGTGAAGGAGCCGTTGCCTCCCTCGGACAAGGGCAAGGGTCCCCCGTCACTGCTGGACCCCGAGAAGGCATGGAAGGATGCTTGTGCCGATGCGGACTTCCTAGTCAGGCGAGGTGTCTACATCGAGGCCATCCGTGGGCTTGCCGACTTCGCTCGCGGCGCGCCCGGTGACTATAGGACCAGGGCGTGGGAGAAGATCTTGTCTATTCTCGACAAGTATGAGTTCACACGTCAACAACAGACGAGCCGCATCAAGCAGGCCGTGGAGGGGAGGGACTACGAGGGAGCAGACAAGACGTTTCGGGAAATCCGCTGAGCCTGCGGCAGCCAGTGGACGGCGTGGGAGTTTGTAGTGCGGCCTTCAGGCCGTACCGCACGCTTCGGCTATGGGCTGAAGCCCGCGCTACAAACTCCGAGGCGGATGCTTGGCTCTCCACTTCATCCGTGGGTAGCCTCGATGAACTGGTCCAGGTCCCGGAGGACGGCGCCCTGGGCCGCCGGGTCGCCCATCAGGTGGAACCACCATTCCCCCTCGCCGTCGAGGGAGACGCAGAAGCAGCGGACGTCGTCGTAGTGCATGTAGGCGGTGCCGACGAAGCGCCAGGTCTCGCCGACGGGATGGCGGTCCCCCTCGGCGTCGGTGAACTCCCTCCTGACCCGATACCAGTTCCCGGCGGATAGGAGATCGTAGGAGCGCGTGACGTTCGGCGCCCGCATCGTCGCCTCCCAATTGCCTTTGGGCCTGGGTCCGAGCATCCCGCATCTCCTCCTCGGGGGCGCGATCAACGGCCAGCGGGGACAGGGGCTGGGGGAGGCGTGGGGTATTCGATGCGGGCGTGGTACATGGAGCAGAGGACGCGGAAGAGGGCCTGCTCGATGAGGTGGACTTCGCTGAGGGTGAGGCGGCAGTCTTCGAGCTGGCCGTCAAGGAGTCTGGCGGCGGTGATGCGCTTGACGAGGGCCTCGATGCGCGAGGGGATGGGGCGGTCGAGGGTGCGGGAGGCGGCCTCGACGGCGTCGGCGATCATCACGATGGCTGCCTCCTTGGTGGCCGGCTTGGGGCCGGGGTAGCGGAAGAACGCGGCGTCGAGGGTCGCTCCCTCCCCCGCCTGCTTGAGGTAGCGGTCGAGGAAGTACTCGATGGAGGAGGTGCCGTGGTGCTGCTCGATGATGTCGGTGACGGCGTGGGGGAGGCGGGCCTCGAAGGCCAACTCGACGCCGTCCTTGACGTGGCTGCCGATGATGAGAGCGCTGAGGGAGGGGCGGAGGCGGTCGTGGGGGTTCTCGCCGTCCATCTGGTTCTCGATGTAGTATTCGGGCTTGGTCATCTTGCCGATGTCGTGGTAGTAGGAGCCGACGAGAGCAAGGAGGCTGTTGGCACCGATGGCGTCGGCGGCGGCCTCGGCCAGGCGGGCGACGCGGCGCGAGTGGTTGTCGGTGCTGGGGGCGAGGGTGACGAGGGAGCGGAGGAGGGGCTGGTCCTGGTCGGTGAGCTCGAGGAGGCGGATGTCGGTCGCCACGTCGAAGACGAGTTCAATGATGGGAAGGAGGATGGTCATGAGCATTCCGACGCCGAGGCCGTTGGCCAGGCCCCAGAGGAGGTCGAAAGGCGGCATCCCGTCGAAGCGGAGGCGCCCGCGCAGGAGGTGGAAGCTGAAGATGAGGGCCACGTGGAGCAGGCCGGCGAGGAGGCCGATCTTGAGGAGGCGGGTGCGTTTGCGGATGCGGCGCGAGGCGAGGGCAGAGAAGAGGGCGCCGGAGAGGAGGACGGCGACGATGGGCAGGGGCTGGGAAAACCCCATTCCGGTGTGGACGGCGAGGCCGACGAGCATGGCCAGGATGAGGCCGGCGGCGATGGCCTCGCGCTGGCCGTAGATGACGGCGAAGAAGATGGCAAAGGCCGACAGCGGGGTGAGGTAGACCAGGCCGCGCCACTGGGGGAGGAGCCGCGCATCGAGCACGAGCAGCGCCTTGGCGGTGACGACGCACGCGAGACAGCAGACGCCGAAGACGAGAAGCTGGCGGCGCGTGCTGACGAGGCGGCGCTGGAAGCGCGCGAGATAGGCAAGGCCCAGCGCGGTGAGGCCGCCGACGACGGCGAGGACGCCGACGAGACGCTGGATGGCGTCGCCAGTGACCCGCCCGCGCAGGGCCTGCGCCACGACCGTGTGGTCGAGCGCCAGGGCCGCGGCCAGCACGAAGGCCGCGACCACCAGGGCCTCGGCCACGCTGACCGCCGGGCCCAACGCCGCCCGCAGCCTGCCGCGCGGGAGCGCGCGCGAGCGGTCGAGCGACAGGCGGATGCGGTGCAGTCTCCTGCGCCCCACGGACATCTCCTGAATAGCTTTCAGCGATTCGGCGTCTTCGGGCCACCTCGCCGCCTGAAGGCGGGACTCCAAACACAGAGCGTTCTCGTTCGGAGTCCCGCCTTCAGGCGGTCTTGAGGCTCCCCACAGGCGTGACGCCGAATCGCTGAAAGCTATTTGGGCGCGTGTCGCGTTTCGGGCGTCGGGGGAGGCGCCGGCTCACCCGCGCCCGCGAGCGTCCCCGTCGCGCTCGTAGGCCTCGACGATGCTCTGGACGAGGCGGTGGCGCACGATGTCGCCCTTGCCGAGGCGGACGAATGCGATGCCCTCGATGCCGGAGAGGACTTGCTCGGCGTGGACGAGGCCCGAGGCCTCGCCGGGCGGCAGGTCAATCTGCGTCACGTCGCCCGTGATGACCCCCTGGGAGTGGGCGCCCAGGCGGGTGAGGAACATCTTCATCTGGCCGACCGTGGTGTTCTGCGCCTCGTCGAGTATGACGAAGGCGTGGTTGAGCGTGCGGCCGCGCATGAAGGCCAGCGGCACCACCTCGATGACGTCGCGGTCCATGTACTTCCGCACCAGCGAGTAGTCGAGCATGTCGTGCAGCGCGTCGTAGAGCGGGCGGAGATAGGGGTTGACTTTCTCCTCGAGGTCGCCTGGGAGGAAGCCGAGCTTTTCGCCGGCCTCGACGGCTGGGCGAGCGAGGATGAGCTTCTTGACGCGGCCGCTGCGGAGGGCAGAGAGAGCCATTGCGACGGCGAGATAGGTCTTCCCCGTGCCGGCCGGGCCGATGGAGAAGACGATGTCGTGGGCTCGCATGGCCTCGAGGTAGGCGGCCTGGCCCTTCGAGCGGGGGGTGACGTAGCCGCCGCCGCGCACGTCCACCCGCACCTCGTCGGAGAAGCCGGGGTCGCGGGCCACGGCGTCGCAGATGTCCTCGGCCTCGTAGAGGCGCAGGCGGCGTCCCTCGGCGGCGCGCTGGACCATGAGGCGCAGGGCTCGGACGGCGGATGCGACGGCCGCCTCGTCGCCGTCAACCTGCACCGCGCCCTCGCGCGCCACCACGCCCACGCGGAAGGTGTCGCGCAGGAGGCGCAGGTGGCTGTCGTGCTCGCCATAGAGGAGGCGGGCCACCTCGGGGTCCGCGATGTCCATCCGCTCTTGCGCCATCGCTCGCCTCTGATCACCGTCGCCGGTTCTGCCCACGCGACCGATGACTGCCTGAAGGCAGGACTCCAAACCAGGAGAGCGCCCCGTTTGGAGTCCTGCCTTCAGGCAGTCTTGTCAATACCCCCGGCGCTAGCGAGCCGCGGCCGCCTAGAGGGCCAGGAGCCACAGGGCCACGGGGGCCGCCATGAGCAGCGAATCGGCCATGTCCAGCAGCCCGCCGAGCACGGGGAGGAGGTTGCCTGAGTCCTTTGCGCCGGCTGAGCGCTTGATGGCGCTCGCCACGAGGTCGCCGAGCTGTGAGGCGACGCCCACGACCAGGCCGAAGAAGACCCAGAAGGCCACGCTCCCGCGCAGGCCGAAGAGGACGGCCAGGAGCGTGCCGCTCGCCACGCTGGCCGCCAGGCCCCCCGCGGCGCCCTCGACCGTCTTGTTCGGGCTCGCCCTGGGGGCCAGCTTGCGGCGGCCCCAGCGGGTGCCAACGAAGAAGGCCCCGGAGTCGCCCACCTTGACGACGGCAACGAGGACGAAGACGTAGGCGATGCCCAACTCGCGGATGGGGAACCAATGGACGCCGATGAACCAGACGTAGAAGAAGCCTGCGATGGTGGCGGTGGCGCCCTTGAGCCATCGGTGTGGGTCGCGGGCCAGCAGGTGCGCCACGGCCAGCACCCACAGGCCGGCCGCCGCGGCCAGGCCGTTCGCGGCGTAGAAGCGGCGGAGCACCTCGCCCCCCTCGCCCGGCGGCTCGCCCAGGAGTGCGCCGGCCTGGACCCGCACTGCGTAGTCCCAGACCACGAAGGCGACCAGGAGGGCGACCGGGAGGGCCTTCACCGGCTCGTCCCCGTGGCGCTCTGCGAGGCCATAGACCTCAAGGAGCGTGCCGATGAGGATCAGCCCGGTGAGGATGTGGAAGATCGGCCCGCCGGGCAGCAGGCTGTCGAGCATCATCAGGAGGAGGAACCCTGCCGTTACGCCGCTGCCAACCGCGAGGCGGGTGCGCACCATTGGCTAGCCCTCCTCCTCGATGAGGCCGAAGGTGCGGCGGCGGGCCGCGTAGGCCCGCAGCGCCTCGTGGAACGCCTCGACCCCGAAGTCCGGCCAGCACACAGGCGTCACGTAGAGCTCCGCGTAGGAGATCTGCCAGAGGAGGAAGTTGCTGACCCGCATCTCCCCCGCCGTGCGGATCAACAGGTCGGGGTCGGGCATCCCGGCCGTGGTCAGGCGCGAGGCCAGGAGCGCTTCGTCCACCTTGCTGAGCGGCAGGCGTCCCGCCGCCACGTCGGCCGCGATGGACCGCGCGGCGTCCACGATCTCCTCGCGGGCGCCGTAGTTGAGGGCCAGGCACAGGGTGGTGCCCTGGTTCGCTGCCGAGAGGCGCTCGGTGGCCTCGAGTTCGCGGCGCACGAGGCGCGGCAGGCCCCCGCGCCGCCCGATCGCCACCAGCCGCACCCCGTTCTTCATCAGCGTGTCGCGCTCGCTCACCAGGTAGCGGCGGAGCATGCGCATGAGGCCCTTCACCTCGCTGCTCGGCCGGCCCCAGTTCTGGAGCGAGAAGGCGTAGAGGGTGAGCTGCCGCAGGCCCAGGCGCACGGCCTCCTCGATGACGGCTCGGACGCTCTTCACCCCGGCCTCGTGGCCGCGGATGCGCGGCAGCCCGCGCTGCCGAGCCCAGCGCCCGTTCCCGTCCATGATGATCGCCACGTGCGCAGGCAGCCGTGGGGTCACATCTTCATTTCGCACTTGGCCGCCAAGTGCCAAGTGAAGATGTGGCCCCGCTGGCGCGCCCGACCCGGTTTTCGCCATGTTCTACTCGCTCGGCTCAGCGAAACAGCCCATCGCTCTCGACGAGAATGGTCTGGCGGCGCTCGTTGCCCACGGAGACGATGCCGATGGGGACGCCGAGGAGTTCCTCGATGCGGTTGAGGTAGGCCAGCGCGGGGGCGGGCAGGTCCTCGATGCCCTGCGCCCCCGTGATGTCCCGCTGCCAGCCGGCCAGCTCCTCGTACTGCGGCTCGCAGTCCCCCAGCACCGCCAGGTCGCTCGGGAACGTGTCGTAGACGCGGTCCCCGTGGCGATAGGCCGTGCAAACCTTCAGTGTCGGCTGGTCGTCCAGCACGTCCAGCTTCGTGATGGCCAGATGGTCCGTGCCGTTGATGGCCAGGGCGTAGCGGAGCGCCACGGCGTCGAGCCAACCGCAGCGGCGGGGCCGCCCCGTGGTCGCCCCGAACTCGCCGCCGTTCTCCCGTATCCTGTCGCCCAGCTCGCCGTGGATTTCGGTGGGGAACGGCCCGGCTCCGACCCGCGTGGTGTAGGCCTTGACCACGCCCAGCACGCTGCCCACCAGGCGCGGCGGCACGCCCGTACCCGCCGGCACGCCGCACACGGAGGCATTCGACGAGGTGAGGAAGGGGTAGGTGCCGAAATCAATGTCCAGCATCGAGCCCTGGGCGCCCTCGAACAGCACCTTCTTGCCCGCGCCGAAGGCGCGGTGAAGCGCTGTCACGGAGTCCCCCACGAAGCGCCGCAGCCGGTCGCCGTAGCCGGTGTACTCCGCGAGGATGGCGTCGAATGCCAGCGCCTCGTGGCCGTAGACCTGCTCGAGCAAGCGGTTCACGAAAGGCAGCGTCTCTTCCAGCCGCGCCCTGAAGGCGTCGGGGCGCACGAGGTCCACCATGCGGATGCCCGTGCGGCTCGCCTTGTCGGCGTAGCAGGGGCCGATGCCGCGCAGCGTGGTGCCCAGCTTCCCCGCCCCCTTGGCTGCCTCGGCCACCTTGTCCAGCACCTTGTGATAGGGCATCACCACCTGCGCGCGGTCGCTGATGAGCAGGTTCTCGCCCACGGTCGCGCCGTGCGATTCGACCAGCGCGATCTCTTCGAGAATCTCGCCGGGGTCCACCACCACCCCGTTGCCGACCACGCACAGGCAGTCCTTGTGGAGGATGCCGCTCGGGAGCAGGTGGAGCACCGTCTTCTGGCCGTTGACCACCACCGTGTGGCCTGCGTTGGCGCCGCCCGCGTAGCGGGCCACCACGTCGGCCTGGGCCGCCAGATAGTCAATCAGCTTCCCCTTCCCCTCGTCGCCCCACTGCATCCCGACCACACAAAGCGAAGGCATGTCCCTATCACACCCCCTTCCGGGCGCACCCTGACCACGACACATCCGAACAGCGGCAGCATCGTACCAGAAACCCCCGCCCTTTGCAACCGCGGCCCGCCGCGCCCGAGCATGGCTACCGGTTTTGGCAGCCGCCTCCTTCCCCGCTTCTGGTCGTGCTCGTCGTCGTCCTCGTCGTCGTCGTCGAATCCGATTGCGCCGCTCACAAACGAGGGCA
>VGYV01000437.1 GCA_016872855.1 Planctomycetota bacterium | reverse complement strand
GGCGAGGCTCTTGGACGTGCGGCCGGGGAGGTCCTCGCGCTCGCCCCACGCGGCGGCGATGACGGGCCGGCCGCCCGCGGTGTGGCCGATCTCCTCGACCTTGACGCCGTCGAGCGATTCGAGGAAGGCGCGGATCTCCTTCGGCTTCGTGAGCCACCAGGGTGGGGCGGCGGTTGGGTCCATGCCGGGCTTGGGGAGGGGCTTGGCTTGGTCAGGCATGGTTCAACTCCTTGTTCTGCTTCCGTGCCAGCGCCTTCGGGCATGGCGGTTGTCGCGTCGGAGACGCGGGCTACGTGGGCCGCCGCTCCGCGGCGGATGATTCCGCGTCGGAGACGCGGACCACGGAACCTATGGCCTGGAGTTGGGCGACGAAGGGCTGGGGGATGAGGCCGGACGTGAGGATCGGCACGTCCCAGGTCACGACGCCGCCCTTCGACACGACATAGCGGGTGTAGGCCGAGGCCAGATCGTCGCCGAAGCGGGGGCGGTCGCCGCCGCACCAGGTGGAGCCGAGGTAGCTGAGGATGTGGTATTGGGCCTTGTGGCTGCCGCTGGAGACCCCTCGACTTCGCTCGGGGCAGGCCCAGCGGCCGGGGCAGGTGGGGAGTGCCTCGGCGATTTCGCCCGCCGTGTAGTCCTCGTGCTCGCTGTGGCAGACGACGGGGACGATGACGCCGGGATTGAAGGCCACGATGGCGTCGGGATTGCCCGCCTTGAGGGCCGCGGCGAAGCTGGCGAAGTTCGGCTCGTCGGCGTGGCGGTACATCGCGTCGGCGAAGTAGCAGCCGTCAATCCACCAGCCTCGGACGAGGCGCCCCCAGCGGAGCGACCAGTCGCGGCAGATGGCCTCCCAGGAGCGCTGGAAGTCGGCGAGGCGACCACCGATGGGCTCGCCTGGGAGTTGCCAGCCGCCCTTTGCGCCCCAGAGCCATTTGAGCTTGCGCCGCGCTTCGTGGTCGGCGGCGGGCGCCCCGCTGGGCAGGTAGACGAGGAGCGGGATGCCGTGGGGCTGGAGGGCCTTGGCGAGGTCGGCGACGAGGTCGCGCCGCGAGCACTTGCTCGGCTTGATGCCCACGAGGCGGTCGTAGGTGGGGTTCGGCGCGCAGTAGTGCCCCGAGTTCTGGCCGATGGTGATGAAGTAGTATCGGGCGCCGGTGGAGACGATTTGCTCGACGAGCCCCGGCACATCGAAGGCATCCACCTGGGCGTTCCATGCCTCGGCGGACAGCTCGGCCCCGCCGGCCGTGCTGGGCGGCGCGCCCAGGTAGTGCGTGAACACGCCCCACTTCGCGTCGTGGAACCAATCGGTACTGCTGGTCATCGTCGCAGGCCCTTTCTGCCAGGCGGGCGGCGCGGCTAGAACTTGTGGACAGGGCGGCTGAGGGTGTGGCGGTCAGCCCGGAGGAACCAGGCGCTGCCGCCACCCACCAGAAGGGCAACCTGGCCATCTGGGGTGACGCAGGCGCGCGAGCCACAGAGCGGGATGACGTGGTTGCTGATCTTGATGGGCGGCTCGAACTTCGGCGTGGGGTCCAGGCTGCCCCGGGATAGCCAAGCGCCTGAGAGACTTTCGCAGATGAGCACGGCCCGCGTTCCATCGAGGAGCAGTTGCGCGCCCGTGAGGTTCTGAGGCGGCGCCTCGATGCCGAGCGGCCTCGGCGCCGACCACTGCTGGCCATCCGCCGAGGTGGCGTAGGCGAGGCCCTCCCGCCCCCCGCTGAAGACCATGTGGAGCCGCCCGGCAGGGTCGGCGGCCACGTGGGCGCTCCCGATGCTGGGTGTGCGGGCGCCCTCGAATTGGATGCGGCGAAGCTCGCTGAGCTTTTCGGGCGCGTCGGCCGAGCACACGAACTCGCGCCAGAAGAGCCAGTGCCGCCCGCCCGGCCCTTCGACCAGTTGGGCGGCGCCGCACGAGGCGCCGGCGATGGAGCCGAACTCGCGCCAGAACACTGTGCGTATCCCATCGAGCGTGATGAGGACCGGCCTCGGGCGGGACCACTCGCGCCCGTCCCGCGAGCTGCTGAGCCAGAGCTGGTACGAGGCGCCGGCCAGCGGAGCCCAGGTGAGCCGATTGCTGAAGTAGGCGAGCCAGAGGGTGCCCTTGCTGTCGAGGTGAAGGGTCGGCTCGATGTTGTCGAAGATCGAGCAGTGGGGCAGGGGCCAAGGCTTCTCCCACGTCGCGCCATCCGCGCTGGTGGAGAGCATGACCTTCGAGCCGCGAGCGCCGTAGGCGACGAGCCAACGCCCGTCGGGGAGGCGGACGAGGCTGGCCCGCGATGGCGGGTGCTGGGTGAGGCCGCGGAGGTTCGTGAGGCTCCAGCGGAACGGGCTGTCGAGGTTGATGAACAGCCCGTAGCGAGCGCCAGGGGCGAAGTCCAGCTCCGCGCGGAACGTTTCGGGGTGGTCAGGCACCGTGTAGGTGAAGGCGTAGCGGCCGGGGCGCATGCCGGTCGTGGCCGTGCCCGGCTGGATGGGCTCGCCGTTGCGGGTCAGAGCGCCATTGGGTGGGATGCACTCGCTCTGCATCCAGACGTCGGCCTTGGGCGCCACCCCCTCAGGCCGCGTGGCCAGCTCCTCCCACGGACGGAACCTCGCTTTGACCGCGACACTGTGGACCCTGAACTTGCCGGGTGCGATGCCGGCCTCGAAGTAGGCGACGCCGGCGCCGCGTGGGATGTCGAACGCGCGCCGGATGACATCGCGTCCCGGCGGCTTCTGGAACCAGCCGATCGAGCCGATCTCCACGGTGCCTGCTTCCTCGCCAACCGTCCTGGCCCAGCACTTGAACTGGCCGCCGTAGCGGGGGTCGGTCTGCTCAAGGTCGCAGGCGAACTCGAGGGCCTCGAACTCTTGCCCCAGGGAGGGGGAGAGAGCGAACTGCCAGTAGTCGGACCCGCCGCTGCCCCACCAGCCGCAGGAACGCAGCCACGTCTGCGGGTCATCCATCTTCAGGGCCGTCGCCGGCGCCGCGGGCGAGAGCACGAAGAGCATCGGGATGCGGGGGAGCGGCTGGCCGGGCGGCAGCTTCTGGAGGAGGGCGCCGAGCGGCGCAACGTCCGCCCCCAGCACGCCCCCGCCCTGGAACAGCGGGCGAGCCAGGTTCACCCGGGTCCAGGTCTCGATGGCCGCCTGGTGTTGGCCCAGTTGTCCCTGGGTGATGGCGAGCTCGCGGAGCGCCTGGCGGGGGTAGAGCGTGGCGCCCTCGAAGGCGAAGTCGCGCGGGGCGTTCCTGTCGGCGATGAAGGCGCTCAGCCGCTTCAGGTACTGGTCGCTGAGGTCCTCGATCGTGCCCTTCAGCAGGGGGCAGAAGTCGGTGGCCTTGGCCAGCGTGGCGGCCGCGGCCTGCGGCTCCCGCAGCTCGTCGCGCTGGATGCAGGCGATGAGGCGGAGGAGCGTCGCGTGCTCGCGCATCAGGTTGTCGCGCTCGGTCGTTCGACGCCCGACGTCCTGCCTCGCTGCCAGGGCGGCCTCGACCATGTGGAGCGCCGTCTGGTAGCCGCGCACCGCCTTGGCCCACTCGCCCGCCAACTGGTGGGCGTGCCCCAGCGCGAGGCAATCGTCCAGGTGGCTTTCCACGAGCGTGCCCACGCGCCTGGGGTCATTCGCAGCCGCGTGGAGCTGGCCCACCGCCCAGGCGACGAGCGGCTCGCAGCCCTTGGCCATCGCCTCGTAGTCGCCGCGGGCGAACGCCTCGCGCGCCTTGCCCCGTGTCTCATCAGGGTTAATGCCCCCCAGGTCCGCCGCCGAGGCGGGGCTTGTCAGAAGAGCAACCAGGCCTCCGAGCAGTACACATGCTCTCATCGTCGTTCCCTCCTGAGTCGAAAACCGCGCCCAGGCCGGTGCGAGACGGCCCCGGGGCTGGCATCAAACCTCCCCGTCACCGTGACGTACCGGACGCTTTCCCTCCTTGATGAGCCGGAGCAACTCGTCCACATCCTCCCGGGTGACCGGCGGCGACGCATTCAGAACATCGAGGAGATCGCGGGGAGCGGCCTTGCGGCGCCCGATCGGCGTGATGAGAACTTCGGTCCCTTCCCGCAGGTTGGCGTCCCTTTCCATGACGATCGTGCTCCCTCTGACGACCCCTCTACAGGTGGTTTCCGCCATGTGCCTTACCTCCTCTCCACGCAACTCTCTCGGAACGTATTCTACCACTCCGCAGCCTTAAGGCCAACGCCCGGTACAGCGTCCGTCAGGCACCGGTGACCAGGCGGTCCACGACGAGCTTGCGGAACTCGGGGGAGAGGCTGGCGAAGTAGGCGCTGAAGCCGGTGACGCGAACCACGAGGTCGGGGAACTTGGAGGGGTCCTGGTGCGCGGCTCGGAGGGTGTCGGCGTCGAGGACGTTGATGTTGACCTGCGTGCCGCCGAGGTCGAAGTGGGTCTTGATGAGGGTCTCGATGGCGGCGACGCCCTCGCGTTCGTTGGAGATGAGTGGGTCAATCTCGATCTGGAGCGGCGCGGTGTTGCCGTAGGCGGGCTGGACGGCTGCGATTGCGGCGGCCATGGCCGTGGGCGCGCCGTCCTTGCGGAAGCCGGGGTCGGGGTTGGCGCCGTGCGAGATGGGTTCGCCGGCCCTTCGCCCGTTTGGCGTGGCGCCGAGGCCCTTGCCCATCGGGATCGTGTTCGCCCAGGAGAAGAGGCCGGGGATCATCTGGAACTTGCCGCGCGTATCTGCCCCCTTGACCAGGCGGGTGAAGGTCTGGGCGGTCTTCACCGCCCACTCGTCGGCGCGGGAGCCGCCGCTGCCGTAGCGGGGCACGCTCTTCATCATCAGGCGCGCCCGTTCGCCCTCGGCCCCCGACCAGTTGGCGTCGAGATGGGCCATCAGCTTCGCCCAGGTGAGGCGCTTCTCGCGCCCGACCCGCTGCTCGATAGCGGCGAAGGAGTCGGCCACGGTGGCCAGCGCCGCTCCGTCGAGGCAGAGGTTATAGAACTCCACGCCGCCGGCCGCGGCGTCGAGCCCCTTCTCGATGGTGCCGTGGCAAAGCAAGTCGAGGACCAGTTCGGGGAACACATCGCCCATGTGATCCAGGTGGAACACGAGGCCGTCGGCGATGGCCTGGACGGCGGCGCCCAGATGAGCAGCAAAGGCGTTCCACAACCGCTCCACACTCGGGCCGTTTGTAGTTCGGCCTTTAGGCGGTCTCTTGGAACCGCGTAAACGCCGAACTACGAACTGTGTTGCCTCTGCCATCATGTCACGAAGGGCGACGTCGAAGACCTTGCCGAAGTTGATCTTCACGCAGTCGTTGAGCGTGTACTCGCGGCCTGGGATGGCCGACCAGTGGCAGCCCGAGTAGGCGCGGGTCCACGCCAGCGCCATCGGATAGCCGTTGCGGGCGAAGCCGTTGGCCGTGTTCACGATGCCGAGGAACTTCGGGATGCCCGTCTTGTCGGCCAGCAGGACCTCCACCCCGCGGCGCAGCAGCTTGGGGTCAACGCCCGGCCCCACGCAGACATCGACGTTTGCGGGGATCTTCAGGCGGTGAACCGCTTCGAGCACGAGGAACGAGACGGGATTCGTCGCGTCGCGGCCCGACTCGTCGGAGCCGCCAAGCTGGATGTAGGCCGTGTCGCGCAGGAGCAGGCAGGCGATGTGGAAGACCGCCTCCTCGTCGTAGTCCGCCACTCCGTGGCGGGAGGAATCCGCCCCGGAGGGGCGGCCTACGTAGTTCGCCACTCCGTGGCGGCCGGATTCCGCCGCGGAGCGGCGGGCCACTTCACGCTCGTAGAAGGGCAACAGGAGTGTGTCGAGGCGGCCGAGCGAGCCGCTGCCGTCGAACATCCGCGCGGCCATCTGGTACCAGAGCATCCACTGGCAGGCATCGCGGAAGGTCCGTGGTGGCTCCGTCACCAGCCGCTCGTTGATCTCCGCCACTTCCGTCAGGTTCTTGCGGACCGCTCGCCGCTTCCCCGCCTTCGCCATCTTGCGGGCGGCGGCCGCCGTGCGGCGGACCCAGTCCTGCATGCCCATGACCACTTGCTCAAGCCCCGCGTAGAACTCCTCTCCTGGGCACGCGGCACGCGGCACGCGGCACGCAGCCCCGTCCCGCGTCCCGCGTCCCGCGTGAGAAGAACGCCGAGGAGAGCAGTTCATCGCTTGATAGTAGTGAATCCTGTCGAGCAGTCCGCCCCAGCCGAGGCGGAGGCCGATGGCGAGATCCTGGCAGAAATGCTGGACGGCTCCGATGCCCGCGCCGAGCTGGTACTTGGCCTGGAGGTCGCGGAGGCGTTGCGGCACCTCGATGTCGGGGTTCCAGTGGGGCTTCCGATACGACATGAAGTTGGCCATGTAGGCGCCGGCCAGCGAGCTGTTGGGGTCCACGTAGGGCGGATGGGCATCGAGCAGCGCCCGGAAGTTCTCGCCCACGGCTCGCGGCCCGAAGAAGCCGCCGCTGGGGTGGTTGGGCTTCGGCTCGTAGCCCTTGAGCTTCACATCGGTGATGGGCATCCCCGAGCCGCTGATGGTCTGGACCACCTCGCGGCGGTCGGGGGGCGGGAGCACCAGTGCCCAGTCGTCGTGGTCCATGCTCCCGATGAGCTGCCACTTCTCGCGCGTCTGAGCCTGCTTCGCCGCCCGCAGGGCGTCGAGTCGTTCGCGGTATGTGAACCCCATTGCCACGTCTTTCCTCAACGGCTCGCTCCTCATGCTCAACGATCATGGCATTGCGGTCGATCCATGTCAATGTGCATTGGGAGCTTGACAACCGGACAGGAAGGCGTAGAATCGAGGCAGGTGTCTTGGAGGACAGCCGATTGCCGCCTAGCGCAGAAGCCCCGGGATTCGGCTCGGCGATAGTGGCTTCCACTATTCGCCAGCTTGACATGCATGAAGTGCGCCAGCACTACCTTGTGCGCGAGAACACACATGTGCAGCTTCGGCGGCTTTTCGATGCCCACAATGTCCATGAGTTCGCACAACTCGCCCTAGGCATTTCTGATCCAGCAGGGAACTACAGCTCGGCGGAGCACGTACTCGGCCCGCGGATTCTGTCAGAGTCGAGCGACGCTGACGTCTTCGACCTAGCCAGGGCAATTGAGGTCTGTCCCAGCTCACACCACCTTCCAGACCTAAATAACTCGCCACGATTTCGACTCGATATTCGCAAATCGTGAGCTGGCAATGTGTTGTGGAGCCGTGTAGAATTAGCCCCCACTGGGTGTATGTTGGTTTCCGACCACCAGTGGGGGCCATGAG
>VGYV01000436.1 GCA_016872855.1 Planctomycetota bacterium | reverse complement strand
CTTCTCCCAGGGCTCCCTTCGGTCGCCCTGGGCTACGGCTCAAACGCCCCCATTCGGGGGCTAAACCCCAGCCCCCAGAAAAGGAGCTTGACCCATCCCAAGGGCTTTGGACCCTTGGGATGGGCACGCGCGTGTGCGCGAGGGCAAGCATAGCAACAGACTAGCCGCGCTTGATCTCGATCCGCTTGCGGCTCGCCTGCGCCTCGGGCGGCTTGGGAAGCGTCACGGTCAACACGCCGTTCTTGAACTCCGCCTTCGCCTTGTCGCCCTCGACCGGGCCGGGGAGCGGGATGAAGCGTTCGAAGGAGCCGTAGGACCGCTCCGTGCGGTGATAGCCCTTGCGCTTCTCCTCGCGCTCGGACTTCTTTTCGCCGCGGATGCTCAGGCCGTCCTCCGTCAGCTCCACCTGCACGTCCTTCTCATCGAGGCCCGGCAGGTCGGCAAGGACGCGGACCTCCTTGTCGGTCTCCTGCACGTCCACGCTCGGCACGAAGGCGCCGGGACGGAAGCCCTCCCACAGGGACGGCCAGAAGCCGCGGCCGCCGAAGAAGTCGTCGAACAGCCGGTCCATCTCCCTGTGCAGCGGCGCAAGCAAGCCCTCCTCGCGCGCCGGCAGCGCGCTCTCGCGCCGCCTCCACGGAACCAGATCACGAATGGCCATAGCACACCTCCTTTCCTCGATAGGCCAGTGTTCCTCGCTTTCTCTGGCCTTCCTCCGAGCAAATCGTGTGCCGGAGGGGCGGCGTCCCAAGTCGCTGCGCGGCAGAGGTTTGGGATGAGGCCCTCCCGCACGTCGCCTCGTCTGTCCCCAATTTGGCCTGCCAAAATGGCAGGCTGCCCGGGACCCCACGGGCGCTCGGCGGCGAGGCACCAAACGTGCCTTTCATTTTCCGCCCGAAGCGCTATACTATGCAGCGTAAGCGTTCCACGAGGCCGACCCAGGGGAAACCGATGTCCAACACCGAGGCCGAAGCCGCGATTCGCCGCCTCATGCTCGCGCGCAACGCGACCGCTGTCCGCGAGGTCGCCCGCCGCCACGCTCTCAGCAGGGCCGAACTCGAGGCCATCCTGCACCGCATCCTCGACGAGCAGAAACGCGTCGGCACCGAAGACCGCCTCGGCCAGCGCTACGACATCCGCACCGGCCGCTACCTCACCCTCGAAGAATGGGTCACCCAACTCCTCAAGCGCTGACCCGTTCCGGCTGCCGCTACGCCCAAGCCAACACGCGTTTGGTGACGAGGCAACCATCCCCCTTTCCCTTGGGGAGAGGGCCGGAGTGAGGGTGCTTGCGCCGCCGCGGCCGCCGGGGAGGGCACCCTCACCCGCCCGCCTCTGGCGGGCGACCTCTCCCCGAGGGAGAGGCAGGCGCTTCCTGACCCAAGGCTTGTCCAGCGCAACAGGGCCGGCTACAGCAGGACGCGGCGAAGGAGGTTGAAGGCCACGAACGCCGCCATCCCCAGCGAGGCGAGGGCCGCCGCACAGGTGACGAGCACGGCGGGATGCAGCAGCAGCCTCGGCGCGAGGCGATACAGGCCCACAAGCCCCCTCACGCCCGACACCCACAGCACCCCCGCGCCAAAAAAAGCCGGGAGCATGAGAAGCAGCAGGGCAGGGCGGGTCTCAAGCGGGTCGAGTTGGAGATAGGCGAAGGGCACGATCAGGCTCGCGAACGTCCCGATCACGGCCTGGCGGAGAAGCCGCTGCTCCGGCCCCGGCTCCTCGACGGGCAGCCCCATCGCCCGCCGAACTTCCCGATAGACCTTCCGGCCGATCACATAGGCGGCCCAAACCGCCAGCAGCACCAGGGCAGTGCGGATGAAGGCCCTCATTCTCCCGCATCCTCGCGCCCGCCGGCCTCGGCTGCCTCGGCGCGCCGTCGCCGCAGCCAGCCCGCAATGCCCAGGACCACCCCCACGAGCATCACGACCGGGCCAGCCATCAGCGCCGCGCCGGCCACCACCATCTCGCCGTGCGGCCGCACGATGTTGTCATAGACCCGCAGCTCCGCCGACTCCGCTGTCGCGCCGAACCTCTTATCAGGGTCCAACCAGGCTCGAATGCGCAGCTTGCCCGACGCCGGGGCCTCGAACTTCGGCAGCACGTGCAGCACACGCATCAGCCCGCCCGTGGCGTCCACCCGCTCCTCCCGCACGAACCGCGTCCCCTCGTCCCACAACAGGCCCACGGGCTCGGCCTTGAACAACACCCTGTCCGCCTCCTCAATGGCTTGGAGCATGAGGGCGAAGTTGTAGCGGAACCAGTACTCGGGCTCGCCGCGGACGACATCCTTGACGATGGTCTTCGACGAGACGACGAGTTCGACGCCCAGTTGGCAGCCGCGGCCCGGCTCCACCGCGATGGCGTCGGTCGTCAACGCCTTGGCCACCTCAATTGGCAGACGCGCGACGCAGCGCGCCTGGAGCGCTCGCTCGATGTCGCGCCCGAACACCAGCATCGTGATCGCCATCAGCACGATGCCCAGAATCGCCAGCCTGCGGCCAAGTTGGGCCATTGTCCTTCCAATCGCTCATGCCGCCAACGACAACGGCGTAGCCGCAAGCGTCCCGGTGGGTGCCACCCTCAAGCGTCCTCGCTTGAGGGTGCCTTCGGGGGAGCCGCGGGCCGCACCCTCAACGGAAGCCGTTGAGGGTGGCACCCGATGGGTGCTTGGTGGCTCTCCGGGCCAGATCACCTACTTCCCCGGGTTGCGCCCGTTGCGAGAAGCCAAGACTGGCTGAAGCCAGGACTCCAAACAAGGAGGGAACGCGTTCGGAGTCCTGGCTTCAGCCAGTCCTTGCCCGGGGAACAGCCCACGTGTTCGGAGAGGGAGACTCTCCGCAACGGAAGCCCTTTATCGCCGATCCCGCCGCGAGAGTCAAATCAGGGGACACGCGGAATGCGCAGAAGGGTGAAGGGATAGATGACGGTGACGTAGAGCGTGCCGTCGCGTGCGACGAGGAGGGCCATGTGGCAGTGAAGCGGCGTGAGCGTGCCGTCGGGCAGCCGGTGGAAGCCGTGGGTCCAGGGCTTTGGCTTGCCGTCGGGGCCGGGGCGAAAGTCGAAGAAATCGGGGTTCTTCACAGCCAGAACCCCAAGGTCCTCCATTCCGCCTGGCTTCATTGTGGGCGGGGCGTCTCTGCCCCGCGTCTCTTGGTCAGGGGTGTAGCGGACGATGTGGTGGAGGTAGCCGGTGCCGAAGCCTGTATCGTTGTCCACGCGGATGGCAGCGTAGACCCGCCCGTCGGGCGCCACGCGGAGCGAACCGCGGGAGTCGAAGCCCTTGCCCTCGATCATCCGCCCGAGGTTGGTCGCGGACACGGTCGGCCCCTCGCTCGCGAGGTCAATGGCGAAGAGCAAAGGCTCCTGCATGCGGATGAGGTAGGCGGTTCGCCCATTGGCAGCGAGGTCCCAGCAGACAGGGCCGAGCTTGAGGTCCTCCCCCGCGAGCTTCTTCCCCTCGGCCATGATGTCGCGGATGGTAACCTTGTTGGTCGCCGGGTCGTATTGGGCGAGGCGGAAGTCCTTCGTGATAGCATTCGCCCACCCCTTGGCATCGAGCAGCGTCGTAGCGTAGGGGGCGAGGAGCGGCCCCAGCTCGCGGTAGCTCTTGCCCTTCAGGTCGCCGAGCATCCAGTGCTGGTCCTCGCAGGTGACGACGTAGAGAAGGCCCCGACCCTCGTCGGCGGCGACGTCAATCACCCCCTGCCCGCGGAGCGGCATGCCCAGACACTCGGCTTTGTCGGCGGCGGGGTCGTAGACCATCACGTAGCCGCCGGGGTAATCGGCTTTGTCGTCCGGCCCGCGGCGATAGCCCTGCTTGCTGCCCACGTAGATGCGGCCCGAGGGCGCGACGAAGTTCCGCGTGTGTATCTTCGCCTGCGCCGCGTAGCCCGTCGCCGTGAGGCCGCAGAGCTTGTGCGTGTCAATCACCACCCGCTGCTTCTCGGTCGCGGGGTCGAACTCCACGAGGAACGCGTTCTGCCCATACTTCGCGGTGCCGACATAGATGCAGCCGCTCTTCCCCTCGCACAGCGAGAAGTAGCCCGATTCGTCGCTATGCGTCTCGGGCAGGATGCGGTATGCCGTCCCCCACAGCAGCTTCGGCGCCGTGCCGCCGGCCGCCAGGCCTGAGCACAGGAGGGCGAGGACCCGCAGCATGTTGCGCATCAGTCACTTCCTGTGCCGAACGGCACTAACCCAAGGGTCAGCGCCAGCCCAGCCCGCGTCAGCGGGCGGCAGGTGATAGCCACGGGCGTAAGCCCGTGGGAGGCCGCGTGCCCCCCTGCCCAGCCCCCGCAGGGGGCGGCAGAAGTCCCGATTCGTACGCGGCCTGAGGTTTCTGCCGCCCCCTGTGGGGGCTGGGGTGGGGGCGCTCACCCCCTCCACGGGCTTACGCCCGTGGCTACCTCCTGTCGCCCTGCGGGCTGGCCCGCGCCCTCATGTTCGTGCCATCGCCTCCTGTCCTTCATTCCTTCAGGGCTTCGAGGCCTCGGTTCGTCAGCCGAAAGGCTCGCGGCGGCAGTTGGCAGGCGGGGGTCTTGCCCATCGAGACCTTGAAGCGGAGGTTCGTGGCGTCTATCGTGGCGGCGTGGAGGCTGATGGAGACGATGGGCACGCCCTCGGCGCCGCCGAGGTTCCAGGAGAAGTCGAGCTTGCCCTTGCCGCCGAGGGCGAGGTCGCGGGCGGCCTTGATGCGGCCCCAATAGGGGTCGGCATCGGCGGCGCCCTCAGGAGTCCGCGTCTCCGACGCGGAGGTTTTCCGCCCCGGAGGGGCGGACTCCTGATAGAGCTTGAAGTAGCTGTTCGCGCCGCCGACGAAGCCGCCCTCGGGCCGGCGGACGACGAGCTTGTCGTGGTCGAACTCCAGGATCGCGCCGTCGGGCGGGTTGCCCGAGGCGACGAGCATGATCGTGGCGCAGGCCCGCGGGCCTTTGGTGACCAGCTCGATGCCCTCGGCCACGGTCGCCGCCCGCTCGGCAACGTAGCGGAGCATCGTGCAGGTCGAGATGCCTTTGAGCGACTGGCTCTTCGCGCCGAACGCCGTGTTGTTCGAGCACACGATGCCTTTCTCGTTCAGGAGCGTCCAGCCGTTGATCACGCCGGCCCAGGTGATGGTGACGAAGGGGATGCGCCCCCTGGGGCGGTGGTAGGCGAGGAGCGAGGCGTATTCGCCCACCCCCTCGTCGAAGTACTCGAAGCTGCGGCCGACCAGGCACACCCGCTCGCGCGTGAGCGGCGGCAGGATGGCGAACGAGCAGCACATCGAGGCGCTGCCCGGCCCCGTGATGCAGCGCCGCACGTCGCCGAAATACTGGAGCACCAGGAGGTCGTCGTAGGGCACGCTCGCCGCCGCGGCGATGGCCTTCAACTCGGCAATGAACTCGGGCGGCTGGAAGCGCTCCATCACCCGGCTGGCCTTGATGATGTTCGCGCGGGCGTCGGGCTCCTTGCACGCGCCATCGGTGATCACGGCCTTGACGACGCGCTGAATCGTCGGCCCGAGGAGCTTGCCATACGCCGTGCCCATCTCCTCGGGCGTGCCCTCGACCGAGACGACGGTGTAGCCGTTGAGCGTCTCCAGCCGGCCGTGGGGGACGACGACCGGCTCGGCCGCCGTGCCGAGGGCGCAGACGGCCACGACGCTGGCAGCGACGCAGACAGGCAATCGTCTTATCATCTCTTGCTCCTCCGCTTCGAGGCCAACTTGAGCTTCACGACAGCGTAGATGGCGATGACGGCGACGCACGGCAGCACCCCGCGCAGGAGGAACTCGCGCGACCACCAGAAGCCCTGGGGCAGCAGGGGATTCTTGGCCGGCGGCTCCTGGTTGGCGGCAGGATCGGCCTCCAGACCCTTTTCGGTGAGGCGGAAGGCGTGGGAGGGCAGCTCGCAGGCGGGGATGGTGCCCATTGCGACCCTGAGGCGGCGATTGGTCGCGTCAAGGGTCGCGGAATGGAGGTTCATGCCGTTGATCGGCACGCCGTCGGAGCCCGCGATGTTGGCGCTGAAGTCCAGTTCCCCTTTGCCCGCGAGCGCGAGGTCGCGGGCGACGCCGATCCGCCCGCGATACTCGGAGGCCGGCGGGTTGCCCTCCTGGTAGAGCGCCATGAAGTTGTTCGTGGCGCCCACGAAGCCGTCGGCCGGACGGCGGACGACGAGCCTCGCATGGTCGAACTCGATGAGCGCCGCATCGGGCGGGTTGCCCTGGACGACGAGCATGTTCGTGCCGCACGACCGCGAAGCCTTCGTCACCAGCTCAATCCCCTGCTCGACGCTCCCCGCGCGCTCGGCCACGTGGCGGAGCAGGAAGCAGGTCGAGACCGCCTCCAGGGTCTCGCTGCGCGAGCCGGCCACGATGTTGAACGAGACGGCGATGCCCTTCTCGTTCAGAAGCGTCCAGCCGTTGATCACGCCGGCCCAGGTGACGGTGACGAAGGGGATTCGGCCCTTCGGGCGGTAGTAGGCGAGGATGGAAGCATAGGCGCCCGCGCCGTGGTCGTAGTAGTCGAAGTTGCGGCCGACGAGGCAGACCCGCTCCTTCGTCAGCGGCGGCAGAATGGCGAACGACGTGCAGAACATGGCGTTCCCCGCGCCGCGGGTGCAGCGCCGCACGTCCCCGTAGTATTGGAGCAGCGCAAGCTGCTCGCAGGGAACGTCCGCCGCCGCGGCGACGGCCTTCAGCTCGTCGAGGTACTCCTGCGGCTGGAACTTCTCCATCGTCCTGCTGCCGGCGAGGAGGTTCTTGAGGGCCTCGGGCTCGGCGCCGATGCCTTTCAGGAGCAGGTCGTTCAGCACTCGCCGAATCGTCGGCCCGAGGAGCTTGCCATACGCCGTGCCCATCTCCTCGGGTGTGCCCTCGACCGAGACGACGGTGTAGCCGTTGAGCGTCTCCAGCCGGCCGTGGGGGACGATGGTCGGCTCGGCGGCCAGTGAACAGGCCGCCACGAGAAGCAGCATCGCAGACAGGCCGCGCACTCGCCTCATCGCGTCGCCCCTTGGAGCTCACCGCGATTGTAGTCGGCGAGCGAACATAATTCAACGCCCGTCCCTCATTGCCCGAGAGAGCCGCGCCGATAGTACAACATTCTATAGAATGATTGAATGTCAGGCGGACGGCTCCCCGCCGGCCGGACGCGGCGGCGCGAGGGCACGGCGCCAACGCCAGCAGAGGACGACGGACGAGCCGTCTGTCGCTACGGTCGCCATCCTCGCCTTCC